>CAZZFH010000350.1:2191-2931 GCA_964653295.1 uncultured Candidatus Bathyarchaeia archaeon
AAGCAGGTAGCCCTGATGCGTAGACATATTTGGCGATGCTGGTCTCCTCACGTGTGAAATTCATCACCTTACTCAAGACCTCGACCAAGCCATACCGCATAACCATCAATACAGCAACCAGCAAGAACCCCACAAACAAGTACTTTAACGAGATGGTAACCACCACCCCGATATACACAAAAAAGAAGGACTTGATGAAGAAAACAATCTCCTCATGAAACTCCCTGAGCTTCCGCACATTAATCCTGACCTTACCCGGGCGCCCAAGCTTACCCATGAAGAAACTGTAATTGGTTATGGCTAAACCGAAGGTTAATGCTGTCATGGCTCCAGCCCCATCACCGATGGCAGCCTCACTCAACAAATACAATGGCATCAAGACCGCCAAGGTAATCATATACGTATAGGGATGGCTCCTGAGCCTGTTCAGTATATTGCTCCAGCTGAGCCCAGCGAAGACCCCCAGAAGAGACGAGAGAATAAAGGTACTCACTATGTCGCTCACCCCATCCCTGATGCTCACACTGGGCGTCATAATCATCTTAATCAATGTAATCGAGGCGATAATACACACAGGGTCCGAGATAATGGACTCCATGGTCAACATGATCTTGGTAGAACCCAGATCCGAGACCGATTTCTCGATACTACTCAATATACCAAACACCGCCACAGTACTTGTGCCGCCAATCATGGCTCCCAGCAGCATACCCTGTAGCAGATTGAAATCTTGTGGTAGA
>CAZZFH010000351.1:0-2927 GCA_964653295.1 uncultured Candidatus Bathyarchaeia archaeon
CATGGTGGTTCCTACGAGTATCTGATTAACAGCCTTACAGATCTGTCCGTCTCCGATGCCGCCGATGTAGGTGATGGTCTTGCCCATGGCTTCTAGGATGGGTTTGCACTCGTTGAATATCTGCTCCTTGCCGCCCACCATGATGCTCAATGTACCATTGGTTGCGCCGATGACGCCCCCGCTCACTGGTGCGTCCAGCATCTCTACCCCTTTCTTGGCTAGTTCCTCTGATACCTCAACGGTGGCGATTGGGCTGATTGTGCTCATATCAATGAAAATGTCACCTTTCTTGGCTCCATGAATTGCGCCATTCTCTCCGAGAAGCACCTGTTTCACATCGTTGCTCCCAGTGACCATGCTTATTATTATTTCACTTTTTTCTGCGACTTCCTTTGGGGTCTTGGCTAGTTTTGCCCCCGCGTCAACGACCGGCTTTGTCTTTGACTCTGTCCTGTTCCATACTGTTACATCGTATCCTGCCTTGAGTAGGTTCAGGCTCATTCCCTTGCCCATTAAACCTATTCCAATAAATCCTATCTTTTTCAAATCGATCAAATAGAAAGGGCGCTTTGCACTCTAAACGGTTTCGATGCCTATAGAAGACCCTGCTTCAGTTGGATTATGAGATAGTTGCCGCCGAAGCCGAGTATAATCAATGCGATTCCAGCCATTAGCCATCGGTTGGCTGATGTACGGTTGTAGGCTACCTGTGTGCTCCGGTAGGTCATGTAGAACCCAGCGATGGTGAATCCGTTGATGAGCATTATTACGTATCCCTCTGTTGATGTCTGCTCATTCATGTATGGGTGTAGGCTGGTGTAACCGTTTTGTAATGGGATTATGGATGGTGGGTCTTCCAACAAGTTGTAGATGCCTCCCCCGAGGATGAAAAGGCAGAATAGTACTACTGCGAATGAGAGATATTTCTTAGGGATCATTATCTTGCTGGTCTTGGCTGTTTTTCTGAATGCTTTTCCTGTTCTTTTTTTCTTGGATGACATCCGCTGTATTCCTCTGCGGATTAGATACCAGAACCCAATATAATCCTTTTCTCCGCCTAGAAAGATACTGTTTATAAATGAAAATCAATGTAGGTTGGGCTGAGGGGGATACGTGCCACAAAGAATATTATGCAGCAAATGCGGAGAAGTCCTCTACGAGGGTGACTTGCTCAAATCGCCTCAAGATGTTATAAAGAAGTTTGAGGGAAAGTGCCCGAACTGTGGTAAAGAGCTAAGTTTTGAGACTGACGGGGTAAATGTCAAGCCCTGTGAAAGCCACTAGAATAACTATTTTAACTTGGTCTAGTGAATACCCTTACGGTAATTCCCTTGGATATAGAGGATTTAAAAAAGACTCATATTTACGAGTATCACGTCGAGCATGGAAACGTTATTGATTTCGGTGGCTACGCGATGCCCGTATGGTATGAGGGCATTAAGGTTGAGCATGCTGCTGTTAGAGATGCTTGCGGTATCTTTGATACCTGTCATATGGGTAGGACATGGGCTACTGGGCCAGATGTTGAGAGGTTCCTGAACTATGTGATCACCAATGACCTTTCAAAACTGGAGCCAAACGGAGGGCTGTACAGTGTTATGTGTAAGCCTACTGGTGGTATCATAGATGACTTGATCCTATACAAGATCAACGACGAGAAGTACTGGGTGGTATACAACTCAAGCACCCGGGATAAAGACTTCAAATGGCTCAAGAAGAACAGCAAGGATTTCGATGTCAAGCTCAAGGATGTGAGCGACGAGGTAGCCATGATCGCTGTACAGGGTCCGAAGGCTTTGGAGGTCATGCAGAAGATCACTGAGCAGGATCTGAGTAAGGTTGAGCGGTTCCATATCGCTGATTTAACTGTGAGTGGTATGGAGGTTATGGCCGCGAGGACTGGTTATACTGGTGAGGATGGTTTCGAGATTTATATCCCAGATACTACTCCCGAGACCCCTGAGAGGGCTTTGAAGGTCTGGAATGACTTGATTGGCGCTGGCGCGGTTCCCTGTGGTCTAGGTTCACGAGACAGTCTCCGGCTTGAGGCAGGGTTGTGGCTCTATGGAAATGATATGGATGAGAGCGTCAATCCCCTTGAGGCTGGTCTCAGTTGGACCGTTAAGCTTGATAAGGAAGGCTACTTCATCGGGCAACGGGCTATCCAGAAGATGAAGGAAGAGGGAGTCAAGAAGGTACTCGTTGGTTTGAAGATGGAGGAGCGTGGGATACCGCGTCACGGTTACCCAATTCTGAATATGGAGGAGGAAGAGATCGGTGTGGTTACCAGTGGTGGGTTAAGCCCGACGCTTGGGTATGGTATCGCTTTGGCTTTTGTGCCACCAGAGTACAGGAAGCGGGGAACCGAGCTATATGTCCAGATCAGGGGTAAGCCTGTGAAGGGAAAAGTAGTTAAGCATCGACCCTTCTATGATGATTCCGTATACGGTTGGAAGAGGGATAAATAATGACCGACGAATACAAGGTTGAAGAAGGATTCTACTACACAAAGGAGCATGAATGGGTAAAGAAGGAGAGCGACAGTCTGGTGATTGTCGGGATTGATGATTATGCCCAGGGCGCTCTGCACGAGATCGTCTACGTTGAGCTTCCAGAGATGGGTGCCGAGGTAGGTCAGTTTGAGGCAGTGGGTGCTGTAGAGTCTGTTAAAGCTGTTAGTGATTTCTATTGTCCAGTGAGTGGCAAGGTGGTTGAGGTTAATGAGAGCCTCCTTGATGCTCCTGAGCAGATTAATAATGAGCCATATGGCGCTGGCTGGATAGCGAAGCTGGAGCCTGCTAACTTGGATGCTGATCTGGGTAAGCTTATGGATGCGGCTGCTTACAAGGAATATTTAAAAACAGTCTCCCATTAACCATTTTTCTCTTTGCGGGAGTTCCCAAGTGGCCAAAGGGGTCAGGTTCAGG
>CAZZFH010000352.1:0-2922 GCA_964653295.1 uncultured Candidatus Bathyarchaeia archaeon
TTCCCACTCGTGGAGCCTGTGCTCCATATATGGGATGCTGTATATGCTGATTCCTAGGCATAGAAGGTTGATTGTTAATGCCATCCAGATACTGAGCCCATCAATAGAGAGATTAAATGATAATCCTAGCTCTGGAACCCAGTTATACACCTCAGTGTATGTGCCACCACCCTGAATCTCAACCGCGACAGTAGCGAGTAAGAACAGTGAGATGACTAGAGGCAATGCCGCCCACCATCCTGTATTCTTTCCAGTTGATTTACCCAGCAGATACGCGATGGGTGTAAAGACTAGTGGTACCAAGAGTACCAATCCGAGTGTGTTTGCCATTACCATTTTAGATACCTCCGTTTAATCCGAAGATGAATAGCAGAATCAAAACAAGTAGAATGAAGCCAATATAGGCTATGTTATAGCTTAGGACGCCTGTCTGCAGCTTTCTTACATGATCCCAAAGGGATATGGCTGCGTTTGGTACGCCCTCGTTGAGTCCCTTGTCCAGAACGTCCTGCTCAACGTTCTTGTACAAGGATTCTCCTAAATTGATGAATGAGTCGCTTACGACAGGTGTGATCTTATCGAAGAACACCTTCTCTAAGGTAGAGTATAGACCCTTACCCAGTAGAATCACGCCGTCCACGAACACAAGATAGTAGAGTGGATTCAGGTACCATCTATTCCATAGGAACTTGTAGACTGGTTTTCTCCAACCGGTCCTGGCAATATTCCACTCATCAACCTTTGTGCCCCAGTAGAAGGTCTTGCCCACATAGATACCGATCCCAAGCAGCACAGCGCTGAGACCCCAAGCCAAAGGCTTGAGGTGGTCAACATGTGGTACGTAGAGTTCTACCTCATGAGGCATGATAGTGTGTAATGCGTGTTCTATTTGATGCTCGATAAATATCTCTGGGTTCAGCCCAGGAGCTACCTGTCCAATAAGCCCAAGACCGGAGATTACCAGCATGATAGCCACCAGAACTGCCACGGACCCCCACATTGGAATTGGTGCTTCATGTGGTGGATGTCCATGGTGATCCAAGTCGTGGATGTGTTTACTTTCCTCTGCACTGAATGTTAACCAGATATACCTGATGCTGTAAGCCATAGTTAGAGCCGCGCTGATACCGCCTACCGCTAGAAGCACATACGCTAGAGGTGTACCGGCGAGTAGCGCTGAGATGAAGACCGCGTCCTTACTCCAGAACCCGCTGAAGGGCGGAACTCCTGCAAGGCTGACGGTAGCTAATATCATCAGCAGATATGTCTTGGGCATGTATTTCTTCAAGCCACCCATATCGAAGGTATAGATGCTGTGAATACCATGTATTACGGCACCTGCTCCGAGGAATAACGATGCTTTGAAGAGCGCGTGGCTCATGAGGTGGAAAATTCCAGCCGTCATTCCAGCTACATACGCTTCCTCTGTGAGACCGCTAAGCCCCAGCCCTAGCATCATGTACCCGATTTGGCTAACGGTGGAGTAAGCCAGAATCTTCTTGAGTTCTACAGATACAACTGCTTGACTAGCCGCAAGGAAAGTGGTAAACCCACCTACTATCGCTATTGCTATGAAGAATAGCCGTGCCTCTTCAAGGTGCAATAGGTATGCGCCGATGTAGAATATTGGGCTGATTCTTGCCACCAGATATACACCGGCTTTTACCATCGTAGCTGCGTGAATTAACGCGGATACGCTTGTGGGTCCAGCCATTGCCTCGGGGAGCCACTCATGAAGTGGGAACTGCGCGGATTTACCGATAGGTCCACCCAAGAACATTATCGCTGTTAAAGCGATTAACCCCGGGTAGTGGCTCATCTCTGCAAGCCACTGGGGCGCTGATTGAATTAATTCCACATAGTTCACGGTTCCAGCGAAGTTGTAGATGATGAACATCGCTCCAAGTAGGAATACGTCTCCGATTCCAGTGACTACGAATGCCTTCATTCCACAGTGGCTTGGTGGATACATTGGGGTTGGCTCGGGTCCTCCGAGCCATCTTTCCTTTGCGTCCCTGTAATAGTACCCGATTAATCCGTAGCTGCAGACACCGACACCTTCCCATCCGATCATGGTCTGGATCATGTTATCGCTTACCACTAGGAGAAGCATGCTTCCAATGAAGTAGAGGAAGAAGAACCAGAACCTTGTAAGGTGTTCATCGCCGTGCATGTAACTAGTGGAATATACTATGATGAAGAAGCTGATTACAGCGACTACGTTCACTATCAATATAGATATCGGATCAATCAGTACACCGAAATTCAATGGATGACCCGCAAAGGAAATCCACTCTGTTATCTGAATATCACCGGGAGTATGCCCTGAAAACAGCCAGGGAACCATTGCTAGCGTCGAGACTGCGGCTCCCGCACCGAAGACGACTGCCATCGCATCTCGGACTTTATGTCCAAGCTTGTTGAAGACCGGCATTAAGGCTGCTCCCACCATTGGGATTATCCAACAGAAGAAGGCAGGCCAATACTCCATGACAAGGGAGAAGCCTGTTGCGGCTACTTGCTCACTCGCCATTAGATATTACCTCCGTAAAGGTCTATTTTTTCGATAAACTTTTTTGAACTCATTATAGAATCGCTCCTACATAGTTTGCTAGGTTCTCTACCAGTGCCTCTGCTCCAGCTTGTGCCGCGTTTATCACGGTGGCTGGTAGTACACCGGACCATATCACCAAGACCGCCAACACGACAGTAACCAATAGCATCGTCACGGGCGCCTCGTGAAGTCCCGTGACTTTCTCTGTGGGTTGGCTGATTAGTTTGTACATGGTCACCAAGTAGTAACCCATGCTGAAGGCGCTGTTCAAGACACCTAATACGGTTAGCCAGACGTATCCCGCTGGGATCGCTGAGCTGAAGAGGAACAGCTTGTCAGCCTGGCCCAGGTGAGAAAAGAGAGGGACA
>CAZZFH010000353.1:0-2917 GCA_964653295.1 uncultured Candidatus Bathyarchaeia archaeon
ACCAAAGACTATTCCCTTGCCGACTTCCCTGATCTCAACATCAGTAATAGCGCCGCTACCGACCCTTACATTGTAACATTCTCCTTTGCATGATTCTGCTGAAGCAGCGTACATGTAACTCATGAGAGGTAAATGCTCTGGACACGCGCTTTCACAGCGTCCGCATCCAACGCAGAGTGGCTGTAGCCTTTCAAGTGGTTTGAGATCTCCTTGTTCTGCTGCTTTCACTGCTTCCATTATTGGTAGGTTGTTTGGGCATGCTGCAATGCATTCTGCGCAGCCTCTGCATCGTTCTAAGCCTTCGAGAAGGCTCTCGATTGGTGGGTTTTTATATTCTGTTCTTTTCGGGGATACAGCTAACGCTGTTTTTACTACTACCTCTCCGACCTTTCTCGGCTCAAGGATCAGCACTCCTTTCTGACGACCAGAAACAAGATCGGCTACAATCTCGTCTGCATCATCGTGTGTGCGGTCCGGTAGCCCCATCATACTTTTTTCGCTTGTAGCTATGACAGGCGCCCCGATCTTTGCTGCTTCATCGACTATGTCGGTACGTAAACATTGCTCATCTATGACAACAACGTCGGGTATTCCTGAACGTACATATCTTATCTGCCATGAGATTGGCCCCATGATCTTAGCTCTATTGTCGTATCTGCTGTTGTCTAGGGCTGTGCAGCATAACCCGCCAATTTCTACTTTTTCAAATAAGTCATGCTCCATCAGATAATCTATGATATCTACACTTGGTAGCACATTGTGACCGATACACATGATCACAGTCTTGCTTGTATCGATGGCACCGAATCCCATGGTAGTCATTCCAGCTTCGGAAGAGCCCCTTGGCATCCCTACTGTTGATATTTGAGAGATATCTGCTACCTCCATGGCAACATGATCAAGCATCCCGGCGTGGAAGGCTTTTGACTCAAAGCCAATGGCGTCCCCTTCCTGTCCAGTATGCGCTGATGCAACTAATTGTACAATCTGAGTCTCGACATAATCCAAGGCTTCCTCTAAATCGCCTATCGTTTTTGGCTTATAACCACATACGAGACGGACATGAGGCGCTTCTACGTTAGTGTTTAGCGCTACATCTAGAAGAGTATCCCTTCCATATTCTTCGAGCATATGGGTTAACATGTGTCGAGCATGTGCACAGTGAGTAGACGCGCCTACACAACATGAAATCAATACAATACGTGACTGTTGAGCAGCTTGAGTAAGCCCACAAGCACCTTTCTTATCGCCTGTAAGATCACACTTACCAAAAGTACATAGACAACAAAGATCACAAATCGGCATATAATATGGCTTATATCTCTCCAACAATTTCCTATCCCAATCGCGTAAGGTTCCAACAGACGGGAATGGTGTGGGTCCCATGGGTTCATCCCATTCTTCGTCTACGATTTTGCCTATGCTGATCTGTAGACCTTTAAATAGGCCTATAGAAGATGAAAGCTCATCAATTTTTATGTTTAAGTCTTTTTTTGACAACTTGACCGTTGCCTCCTAAACTGTATTTAGATCTTAGGAAGTTTATAATACATACCATAAATAGAATAAGTATTAGATTAAGCTAAATTTAATGTGAGAATAAACTTAAAATAAGGAAGCGACTAAACTATGAGAGGATTTTAAGATGACTACAAGCCGCCCGGCTTTCAGCAAACTCGTCAAAGACATAAGGGCAAAAAAGTTCGTTTTAACTGGAGAACTCGAGCCCGAGAAAGTCACAACCCTAGAAGAGGTACTTGAAAGCGCTAGAGCAATGAAACCCTACGTTGTAGCAGCCAACGTAACTGACAACCCACTTGCCTACGCATACATGAACTCCCTAATACCATCCTGGAAAGTACAGGAAGAAGTAGGACTTGAGACAGTCTACCAGATGACCATCAGGGACAGAAACAGGCTAGCGATAGTATCAGACGTTCTAGCAGCCCAATACCTAGGAATAAAAAATATACTAACCCTATCAGGCGATCATACAGTACTTGGAGACAATAAGGGAGCCAAATCAGTCTATGACCTAGACTCGGCTCAGTTCACATACTTGCTCCACAAGATGATCGATGAAGGAGTAGATATAGCGGGAAACGAGATACATGGCAAAATAGAGATAAATGTGGGTATCGCGGGCAACCCCAACGCGGACCCATTGATGCCCGAGGTCCTGAAAATTGGTAGAAAAACCAAACTCGGCGCAGACTTCATACAAACCCAAACCATGTTCGATATAGAGAAGACGAAGACATTCCTGAAGGAGGTGGACAAGTATAATTGCCCAGTGTTAATCGGAGTCTTCCCGCTCAAAGGGTATGGTATAGCTGACTTCTTCGACAAGTTCATACCAGGAGTATCAGTCCCACCAGATCTCATGGCAGCAATGAAAAAAGCAAAAGACGAGCCTGACAAAGAAAGGAGAAAGGAAAAGTACGATGAGGTGAACCTAGAGTACTTTGGACCCTTCATCAAGGAGATAAAGAATTCAACGCACGCTGCGGGAATACACGTCATGGCTGTATTGTATGAGCGGATATTTGAGCCACTGCTGGAGCAACTTTGAGGTGAATGATAGATGATTATTACAAAACAGAAACCAATGGAAAAAATCATGGAGATGATAGAACCCTTCCCCAAGCTGTTCATAGTAGGCTGTGGAATCTGTTCAACATCATGCATGACAGGCGGAGAGGATCAAGTCATTGAGATGGCTGAGAAACTCGGAGACAGAGTCATTGGATACAAGGTCGTCGAAGACCCATGTGATATACGAATAGATAAAAGAGATTTACGTGAATACAAAGAGCAGATCAAGGATGCAGACGCCATACTGGTGATGTCATGTGGAGTTGGAGTTCAGACAGTAGGGGACTATGCGAATAAAGTGGTTATCCCAACCAACGACACA
>CAZZFH010000354.1:0-2917 GCA_964653295.1 uncultured Candidatus Bathyarchaeia archaeon
AGCGCCCCCACCGATCATTAACACCGAGCTAAAATATACTGTCCCATAGTGGATACCCATTAAGGCAGGTCCAATGTTTCTGCCTGCAACATAATAATCCTCGACTGTTTGTACCTTTTTCGCCGATAAATACCCTATCGCGATAAGTATCAACATGTATATTGAGAATACTATTACAAAGACCCAGCCATACTCGCCCAACATCCTTGAACCCGTCCCATCAATTCACATGAATTGAAAATGTATTTAATTTTAACCCAGAATTAAAATAAAAAGGCAAGTAGCTTTGTAAAACTAGTATCCTAGTTTCTTTAATACTAGGTTGGCTACGCTGCTGTCCTGGATAGCTATCCCGACTGATTTGAAGACAGTAATAGTATCCTCAGCTGTACGTCCAACCTTTTGCCCCGAGACCAGCTCCTTGAGCTCCGCGTGCACATGGTCCCAAGTTATCGCGCCTTCCTCAATTGGTATGAGTATGTCTCCTGCTTCTAGCTCGATGCCTTCCATATCATCAATCACCAGCTTGGACTCGGCGACAGTGGCAGTATCCAGCTCCCTCCAGTCAGGATAGAATGCCCCTATTGCGCTGACATGCACTTTTTCCTTGAGCCACTCCCTTTTCAACACCGGCTTTGGACTCGTTGTCGCTGTCAACACGATGTCTGCGTCTCTACACGCCTCTTCTCCAGACCCTGCTGGGATTACCTCTATACCCAATTTCTTGGACATATCCTCTGCGAATCTCTTCCTAGCCTCAGGGTAAAGATCAAAAACATAGACCTTCTCGATGTCTCGCACAGTACAGGCTGCCCAAGTCTGGGTCCTTCCCTGTACACCAGCGCCAAAAATAGCCACTGTCTTGGAGTCTTCTGGGGCAAGATACTTTGCTGCTACTCCTGTGATGGCGCCTGTCCGCATGGCGGTAAGATATGTTGCATCCATGAATGCTTGCACCATCCCTGTCTTTGGGTTATTGACCACTATCCATGCTACTGTTGTGGGCAGTCCCTTCTCCCGGTTATCGGGGTATATGCTTATGATCTTTGTTGCCTGTGCCTCGAGTTCGGTTAGGTAGCTTGGCATGAAGCTTATGGAGCCATTGTGCTTGGGTATCATTATGGTGCTTCTTGTTGGGAGTACCACGTTTCCCTTGGCGTATTCCTTGAAGGCTTGTTCCACCGTTTCGATGGTCTCCTTCATGTTGAGGTGTTTCTCTATATCATGGTCGCTGAGGAAAAGCATCTTGTTTCAACCAAAAATCGCCCCCTCAAAGATAAAAATCCTCCCAGATAATATCGAAAAGTATCGATAAATGGGATAATAATATAAGCCAAAAACAGTAAACATCTATACATCATCCATCAATATTAAATAAAGAAGTAGAGGGATGCAAAGATGAGTGGATTGCTAGACCGATTAGTGGGAAAGAACGGTGAGGAAAAAGAACTCCAGAGTGTTCGCTACATCAAAGCCATACCACTCAGAGCATACGAAGACATCGATGTCATCAAAGCCGAGGTCCGTGCAGGCAACATTGTAATCTGTAACGTCGCCCCATTGGCCAAGACCAACATCGAGGACGTGAAACGGGGTATAAATGAGCTAAACGAGTATGCTAACATGATCGAGGGCGATATTGCTCGCCTCGGCGAAGAAAGGGTTATTGTTACCCCGAAAAATATTCAGATCTGGCGTAGCAGGGATTAAGCCAGAGCCACTGTATCCAGAAGTCTTGGGCTGTGTCCTCTTATTCCACGTAGTTTTGATATGCTTCTTGCGAGGTTTGTGCATTTGCTCTCTTCCCCGTGGACAACGTATACGTTTCTTGGGCTAGGCCGCAATCGTTTGACGTAATTCATTAATTGTCTTCGGTCGCTGTGGCCGCTGAATCCCTGTACTGTGTGAGTGCTCATGGCGATGTTGATTATCTCCATCTTGCCATCGTTTCCATACAGCTGTGCTGAACCCATGCCTGATTGTACCCGTTGACCCATTGTTCCGGCTACTTGATATGATACAAATATGAGCCCATTGTTCTCGTCTGGTGCCAATCGTTTGAAGTATTCCAGCACGGGCCCGCCCTCCATCATACCTGCCGTAGCTATGATAATGCATGGGCCTCCCTCGACTATCTCATCTCTCATATCGTGTTGTTTGACGACTGTGAAGTAGTCGCTCTCGAAGGGGTTTATGCCCTCTTTGAGTATCTGGTCGCGTACCTCGTGGCTCAGGTAATCTGGGTAGGCTGTGTGTATGCCTGTTGCCTCACTGATCATTCCCTCGATGTAGACGGGTACTTGGAGTAAGTCGCCGCTGTTCATGTACTGGTTGATGACCATCAAGATCTCTTGTGCTCTGCCAACCGCGGGGACGGGGATCAATACCTTGCCTTTCTTGAGTGTATTGTTACATATTTCAACGAAAAATCCCTCTGTCTCGTCCCTGCTTGGAGTATTGTTATCTGGTCCACCATACGTAGCCTCCATTATGAGGGTCTCGACTCTTGGGAAGTAGCTTGACGCAGGCTGGAGTAGTGCAGTAGGTCCATACTTGAAGTCGCCAGTATAGACGACGTTGTGCAAGCCTTTTCCGATATGTAAGTGGGATATCGATGAACCTAGGATGTGTCCCGCGTTATGCAGCGTGAGCCTTACATCCGGTGAGATATCTGTTACCTCCCCATATCCCAGTGGGATCGTATGCAGAATAGCCTCGCTGATGTCCTCTGGGCTATATGGAGGGACTTTTCCCTCCTTGTTAGTAACGTCGATATAATCGCTCTGGAGTAGGGTCATGACGCTTGCAGTGGGTTCGCTGCAATAGACTGGTCCTTGGTATCCATATTTGTATAGATATGGCAGGAATCCACAGTGGTCTAGGTGTGCGTGGCTTATCACAACTGCATCCAGTCTGC
>CAZZFH010000355.1:0-2913 GCA_964653295.1 uncultured Candidatus Bathyarchaeia archaeon
TGAGTGCGATGATGGCACGCCCATCGCCCACAATATCCTTGATCTTTTGCACTGCTTCCTCAATGGCGTCCAATGGTCTCCAGTTTGGCTCAGCCCCACATACCTTGAGCACAAAGTTGCTGAGCATCTCCTTACCACGCTCAGTATGAACCACCTCCGGGTGCCACTGGAGCCCCCATATCCGCTTCTCAGGCTGTACCATGGCTGCAACTGGAGCACGATCCGTATGCGCTAGAGACGTCCAACCATCAGGTGCCTCAAATACAGTATCACCATGACTCATCCAGACAAGCTCACAAGAGGTTAAACCCTCAAGAACCCCTACTGGTTCATCAATGTAAGCCATAGTGACCCCATACTCCCGGGCTTTATTCAGTCGTCCTCCATGCATGTCTGCTAGAAGCTGTAACCCATAACATAGACCAAGGACAGGTACCCCCATCTCAAGTATCTCAGGGTCCAATGTCAAGGCATCCTGAGCCTTGACGCTGCTTGGGCTTCCGCTGAAGATCACGCCTTTCAGATTCATCACTGAGCCAAAGGCTTCTATGTCTGATCGTTTGGCGTCGCTAGGAAGTATCTCGCTGAAGACATTGAGTTCGCGGACCCTGCGTGCTATTAGGTGGCAGTATTGTCCCCCAAAATCTAGGATAGCTATTCCATCGGGTAGGTCCTTGGTCGCCATTACTCAGTATGGAAACCAGTTGGTTTTAATGGTTTTGTTAAAAGAACATGCAACATTAACCCATTCTTGCAGTTTTCAGGATGCACACATTTATCAAGAGTCATTGAATTGATCAACTATGAGTTCAAATCAACGCTTAATCAAGATCGCCAATGTAATTGGGTTTCTAGTAACCATCTTGGTAAACGGGGCAGCTAACGCCTTGCCCTTAAATGGAATCACTACAGGTGAACTGAGCGACAAGTATGGGAACCTGTTTACCCCAGCAGGCTACGTCTTCGCAATATGGGGCGTCATCTATGTTCTCCTCGCAGCCTTCACCTACTATCAGTACACGGCGAATGATGATGAACTCCACGAAAAAATAGGGTGGCTATTCGTAATCAGCAGCTTCTTCAACAGCATCTGGATTTTCTTCTGGCACTACGAGTATCTGCTACTGAGTCTTTTCGCTATGACTGGGCTCCTAGTTAGCTTGATCCTCATCTACATTCGGTTAGATATAGGGCGCATCGATGTCTCCCAGAAGAAGAGATACATGGTGCACACAACATTCAGCGTTTACCTTGGCTGGATCACTGTAGCCCCAATAGCCAACGTAGCAGCATTACTGGTGGGCATTGGGTGGGATGGATTCAATATCACTGCGATATACATAACAGCGACAATGATTCTCATCGCCCTCATTATCACACTGGTATACATCTATGATAGAGGAGATGTTGCCTATGCGGCTGTTATCGTCTGGGCACTGGGCGGAATAGTGCAGAAACAGATGAACACCTATCTTATCCCATGGGTAGCAGGATTGAGTATAGCTGCTATAATGGTTGCTGTAGTGTTGAAGAAGATGGATAGGCTAGGATAGATTGGATAATAGCTTATCCACATCATCCCGGGTATTATAGAAGTGCCCACTTATCCTCATGTGACCGCCATGCGCCTCTCTTCCAGTCACCTTGATCTTCTTGGATTTGAGCTTCGCAGCCAGAGGCAGAGGGTTATCCTCAAAGTAGCTCACAATGGGAGACTTTGGTGTATCAGGGGTATACATCATCTTGCCCATAGAGACAAGTTCATCAAAAAGGTACCCAGCCAGCATCAGGTTCCGTTTCTCAATCGCCTTCGTGCCTAAGTTATTCAGGTAGTCTATTGATTTCTCCAAAGCGAAAACACCTTGGAAATGAATTGTGCCATACTCGAATTTCTCTGCGGTACCCTCTGCTACTGATTCCTCTGGGTTATCTCCCTTATAGATCTGATTCTTCCAACCAGTCCTATCCGGTATCAACTCATCGATATTCTCCTTCTTAACATACAAGAAAGCTAGCCCCGTTGGACCCATCAAGTACTTGTAAGGCGCCACAGCAACAAAATCAACCCCAGCCCGGTGATAATCAACATCCAAGGCGCCAACAGCCTGAGTAGCATCCACCAAAACCTTAGCCCCATGCTCATGAGCCATATCACTGACAGCCCTGAGATCCATGGTATCCCCATTAACATAACTAACATGACTAACCTGAATCAGCCTTGTACGATCATCTATCTGCTTCTCGATATCCCCAAGCTCGAACCTGTTCTCTCGTGCATGAACCACGCGGCTCTCAACGCCATTCCGTACGGTGGTATTGGTGTAGAGCACATTGTGCTCCCATTCAGGAAAGACCACATTGTCTCCCCGTTTCCAAGTTATGCCGTTTACAACGATGTTGAGACCACTGCCTGTACACATTGTGAAGGCAATCTCATCAGGGCTCACCTTGACAAAGTCAGCTATCTTTCCTCTGAGCCTCGTGGTTCGTGTGAGCCATTCTTGGAGGATGGTCTTGTCCCCGGGTGGGCTGAAGTTATACCAGAGATCCACATACTCCTCATATCCTTCCTTGACCTGTCGCGGCATGACGCCTACGAATGCGTTATCTAAATAGACCCACTCTTTGAGGAGGGGAAAGTCTCTGCGTATCTCTTCAATGTTCAATTAACTCACAGTAGACAGAGCGATTTGATTGCATATAACATTACAGAAGATGAATGGATCCTATTCCAATAATGTTTAAACGACGCTGAGAGAAACAATAACTGAGTGATTCTATGAGCGGATTAATGATCGTTAGAGACATTATGACAAAAAACATCAAGACCGTAAAACCCGATGACACCGTCCACGCGGCTGTCCAGAAGATGAATAAATTTGATATTGGCAGCGTAATCGTCGTGAGCAGCGG
>CAZZFH010000356.1:0-2913 GCA_964653295.1 uncultured Candidatus Bathyarchaeia archaeon
GATATACATGAGTCCAACAAATAGACTAGCCTCGGCTGTACTCACGCCTACCTCATCCAGTAGGAAAATGGGTACCCATAGGCTGAAGGTGGATCTAACGAAGCCGTTTGCGAAGTAGCTTATCCCGTATAGAAGTGTGATCTTTTTTGGTTCCCATACATCGTGCATGAGTTCTTGGATTCGTGACTCCTTTGGGGCGCTCCAGTATCTGACTCCTTGGGTCTCGAATTCCTTTCTCCATTTTCTACCAAGATAGAATAAAACACCATATGCGAGTACCGTGAAGGTGAAGACCGCTATTCCAAGTTTATAGTTGAGGCTCAGCCCTAGGATGGTGTCGATGATGGACATGGACAATAGGTGTATTCTACAGGGCTAAGAGTTTTCCCCGTCTTCCAGTGTCCTCAAGAATGTCCCTAGCTCACATATGCTGTTTATGGCGTATCCATTCCATGGCGGTTGTTCAGGTGTCTTGATCCAGACACCTGTTATGCCTGAGTCTCGTGCACCATACATGTCCGCTTCGACACTGTCTCCAACATGTACCGTTTCTGAGGGGGCTGCGTCAATTTTTCCCAAGACTATGTTGAATATTTCTGGGTTGGGTTTTCTGACTCCGAGGTCTCTGCTGCATACCAGTAGGTCGAAGTACTTGTCTATGTCTGCTTCTTGAAGCAGGAGTCTGGGTTGATCGCTCATGGTGTTGCTGACCATGGCAACCTTGTACTTGGATGATAATTCTTGTAATAGTTCTTCTATGCATGGGTAGAAGCTGGTCTTGTAATAGACTTTGAAGTTATCATGGAGCCACTCAAGCATCTCATCATCATGTAGGATGCCCAGTTTTCCTAGGAAATTCGAGTATACCTCCTCAAAGGTTCTCTCTTTTCCCTTGGCTCTGATTCGGTTTAGATCAGCTAGGGCTCCCCGTAGCGCCTTCTTGAGTTCCTTCATCTCGATGTTGTTTCCATTGCTTATGAGGTAGTTTCTGATGGATTCATGGTATGGTTCCCAGTCTAGTCCTCCGCTTGCGAGGGTTCCCCCGAAGTCGAGGAGCACTGCTTTGATCTTCATATACCATGATTGTTGGACTCTACATATCAGTTTGATCAAAGATGATAAAACCTCAATTGCAGATCAAAATACTATGCTTCAGGAAAGGTTCTTCAAACATGGTGATATCAAGCTCAACTACGCGGAAGGACCAGATAATGGGCCAGCGTTTCTGCTATTACCTGCTTTTGATAATCGTTGGCAAAGCTACTCCTCGATTATTCCTCGGCTTGCGGCGAATACTCATCTATTTGCTTTGGATACACGGGGAAGAGGAAGATCAGATCGAGTGCATGGGAAATATAATCTGAGACACAGTCTCGACGATACTATTGGTTTCATTGAAGAGATAATAAAGGAGCCTTGTCACATCTTTGGGCACAGTAACGGAGGTTGGATAGGGTTGTGGTTAGCTGCTACTCGTCCCGACTTGGTTGAATCGCTTATTGTTGGGGATAGTGGTCTCGATACTACTAGGCTTATCGAGGAAGGGAGGTCTGAGGAGGAGCGGGTGTTCAATCAGAGGTTTATAGATTGGGCTGGAAAACCCGTGGATGATCTGATCAGGGTATTCAGTAGCCGGTATTCTGATAGATCGGTTGAGTATATTGAGATGCGTGCCCTGACATTTAATCAGGTGGACCCGGGGGTGTATGTTGACTGGGTGGAGGGTAAGCTGGACCGATATTTTGAGGAATACAATGGGGAGGAGATTCTTGGGTCAATAAGTTGTCCAATGCTTGTGCTCAGGGCTGAGAATGGTATGATCCCTTGGGAGGAGGTTCTCTGGGCTCGTGAGGTCAATGATGGTGTTCTGATTAAGGAGATGGATGGGTTTGATCACTGGCTCGGTATTCAGGATGGTAGGGAGTCTGCGATCCTCAGTGAAGTCATCAATTTTCTTTATTCATTTTAATCACGTCACTTTCTAGTATTCACTATGTAATTAAGATATGTAACATTCTTTCATACTGCCTTATATTTAATATACTTCTAATGGGTATCAAGAGGTAATAAGAAATGGAACAAACAACTCTAAACCGCATCAAAATAGAGATGCAGAGCTTCAAAGGGCTCATAATAACCAACCTAATCGGAGCAGCATTCACCCTAGCCTTCTCCATAGCTTTTGGGATGCCAAAAATAATCCCGTTGCTAACTGAAGGCGTCTTCGAAATAAGCCAAATCCCATATCTAGGTCTCATTGTAGCCGGATTCGTTATTGGTATAAGCTGGATCACCAGAAGCGCCGAACTCATGAGTGAACACGACGACTTAGTAACTGAGCTTGAGGAACTTGGCCCAAGTGACGATGAGGCAATAATAAGCGTCATTGTGCAGAGCCTAGCGTTTTACCGTGAAAACCAGACAAAGATTAGGCAGCTTGGGATAGTTGGGAGGATAGTGGGAGTATTCCTGATATTGACCGCTATTCCCCAGATTCAAGCCCTACTTACAGGCGTCTATCCTTTGGGAAATTGGATGATCATTGGGCAAGTCTTTGGGCTAATCGGAAGCCTAGGGGTCGGGGTCGCTGGGCTCTATGTGCCCACATTGATCAACAGGTTCTCTGAGAAGTGGGATGTGAGACTTAGCTCTACTGAGGCAGCTGAGGAAAGACTGGACAGGATACTAAAGGAATGAAGGGAAAAAGAACTCAATTTGAGATCTACTGGGAGATACTCACCTACTGCAGGAACCCCAGAACCTTCACAAGCATAATCCATCGTTGCAGCCTCAATAGCAAGATCGGTCAAGAACACATTGGTTTCTTAGAGGATAAGGGCTATCTGAGGCGCTTCGAGGAAGAGGGTCAGAACCTCTTGAGGACTACTGATGCTGCCAAGCCTTTCCTTGATG
>CAZZFH010000357.1:0-2884 GCA_964653295.1 uncultured Candidatus Bathyarchaeia archaeon
GGCCAAAATTCATCGTACTAGACCAGACAGCCTTCTACCCAGAGGGCGGTGGCCAGCCAAGTGATACAGGTAAGTTAATTGTGGGTGGCGAGGAGGTCAAGGTTATCAAGGTGATGAAGAGGGGAGATCAGGTCTTCCATTATCTAGACAAGGACATTGAGTTGGGGGCTGAGGTTCTTGGGGTCATCGACTGGGACCAGCGTTTTGAGTATATGAGGCTCCACAGCGGAGAACATCTCCTAACAGGGTTATTCGAGGCGAGGGGCAGTGGTCCAAAGGTCTTCAGCAGCTTTAGCCAGCTTGATTTCAAGCCTAGTGAGATCACAGAGGAGATCTTACCAGAGGTTTGGAAACGGTTTGATGAGATCATTGAGGAGGATGTTCCTGTTGATATCTATTTCACCAACAGGGATGAGCTTGATGTTGGGGATGATGTGAGGAAACAGAGCTTTCTAGAGAAGATTCCAAAGGATGTCCACGAGTTAAGGATGGTGAAGATGGGGGATTATGCAGAGACATTTTGCATGGGAACCCATGTGAAGAGCACTGGGGAGATTGGTAAACTCAAGGAACTCCGATTGGAGCCAAAGAAGAAAAGAAAAAAGATAGTCTACTTTGAACTCGATATCTAATAAAACTGGGTTAAACCTGACCACGAAGCAAATCATCCAAAGACTCGCCCTTCCTAATAACTCGAGACTCCCCCGCAAAAACCAAGACCTCAGCAGGCCTAGGCCTCGAATTATAGTTACTAACCATAGAGTACCCATACGCACCGGCATTCATGATAGCAAGCAAGTCACCCTCATGGACCTCAGCCAACGCCCTATCGCGGGCGAAGATATCACCAGATTCGCAGAGGGGACCATAGACAGTATAATTCTTTGCGGGGCCATTCAATCCAGACGCATTAAGGATGTGGTGATATGAGCCATACATGGCTGGACGCACAAGGGTGTTAAAACCAGCGTCAACCCCCACAAAGGTCCCCCCCGGGCTACTCTTCAAAGTAGTCACCCTTGTAAGAATCACACCAGACTCAGCCACAAGATACCGACCCGGCTCAAACCAGACCTCAGGCATACCGAGATCATGCTCCAGTAGCTTGTCCTTGATGAAGCCTAACAAGGTGGATGCGAAGGCATTGAGATCAATCTGTGGCTCCTCTGGGCGGTAAGGTACGCCTATACCGCCTCCAATGTCTATGAATTCAAAGCCAATTTCTAATGACTCGGCTGCGTTAGCAGCTATCTCTAGTAGCCTCTTAACCGCCCTGATGTAGTTGTTTACATCCATTATCCCTGAGCCTATATGCATCTGGATGCCAAACCTCGATACACCAGCATCAGAAGCCAACCTGTACCCCTCAAGAGCCTGCCCCTCCCAGACACCAAACTTCACATCAGGACCAGCGGTGATAACATGCTCATGATGCCCCGCACCCACCTCGGGGTTAACCCTCATAGAGAACACCTCTGGAACCGAGACCTGTAACAGCTTCTTCAACTGGGAGAGAGAGTCAACATTCACCCTGACACCCTTATCCAGAAGAAACCGTATCTCCTCTTCACCCACACTGGTACCTGTGAAGAGTATCTCCTCTGGACTGAACCCTGCTCTAAGGGCTAGATGGACCTCGCCGGGGCTCACCGCGTCTATCTCGACTCCTTCGCTGCGTAGAATGCGCAGTATAGCGAGATTTGTGTTTGCTTTACAGGCGTATAGGATGCGTATCTTGGGGTAGTGTTTCTCAAGGGCGTCTCTGAGTTTGTTGATGTTTTGGCGTATCTTGCTCTCGCTATATACATAGATTGGGGTGCCTTGTTTTGCTAGTTGGGTACTGGAGGCGCCATCGATGTATAGTTCGTCGTCTCGGTTCTCAAAGGGCCATGTGATCGTCATATATGGTGCTTTTTAATGATCTAATATTAAGGTGGCTACAAAGAGGGTTGATACAGGGCTCTGTACCGTTACATGGGAGATAAGTTTATTACCTAACATGATGCGCAGATTTGATCACAAAGAAGGAAAAATAATGGGCGAGCGCTCGTTACGGATGGATGTACTATCAATCTACGTACCATCATTCTTCATTTTTGTAGGAATGAGCATCGTCTCACCTATCCTACCATTATTCGCCAAGAGCTTCAATGTTAGCTATACGATGGTCAGTCTAGCCATAAGCAGCTACGCCTTCGGAAGATTGATCGCTGATATACCGTGTGGCTGGCTCTCGGATAAGTGGGGTAGACGCCCCCTGATGATCTGGGGCACCCTAATACTTGCAGTAACAGCGTTTCTTAACGCGAGGGCGACTGGCTTCGCCGAGTTTCTCCTCTGGAGAACCATTCAGGGTGTGGGCTCAGCTATGTGGATGACAAGCAGGACCACGCTTCTGGCTGATATACTAAAGCCCGAGGAACGGGGTAGGATCATGGGTTATTTCCAGACATTCCAGTTATTGGGGAGCAGCGCTGGTCCAGTGATTGGTGGGTATATTGCGATCTGGTATGGGCTTCAGTCTACCTTCTACTTCTATGCGTTGCTTGGAGTAATCAGCCTCATCATCACATATCTCTGGATACATGAACCAGATGGCTACGGGCATAGAAAGACCGCGGCCCACTTTGACTGGCCAACAACAAAGAGGCTGCTTAGCAACAAAAGCTACAGCCTAGCCTGCTTGGCGACATTCGCAATATTCTTCATGCGTACAGGTATCAGGGGTACTTTGATTCCGCTATACGCTGACGCGGAGCTTGGACTGGATGAAGCCCAGATAGGCGCCATAATCAGCTACGCCACCATAATGAACCTGATACTCACCATACCAATGGGGCATAGCATCGACTACCATGGCAGAAAACCAGTAATCGTCAAGAGT
>CAZZFH010000358.1:0-2883 GCA_964653295.1 uncultured Candidatus Bathyarchaeia archaeon
CTAGAGCCCACATCCGTGTTATCGTAAAGCGCATTCTCCGAAAATATGGTTATCCCCCTGATAAGCAGGAAAAGGCAACACAGACCGTATTGGAGCAGGCAGAGGTGCTGTGTGAAAACTGGACAGAGGCTTAGGGGACTAATACTGAATTCTCATGGTTTTTCAGTATTACGGTTAGTATTATGAGTGCTAAGTACACAGTCGGTGATGAGGTTCAATGTGTAAGCGATCCAAGTCTTATTGGAACAGTCGTTGAGGTATGTGAATTTCACGCGGGTATTCAATGGTACCGTGTCAACTTTGGTCCCGCCGGGCGTCCCAAAAAGGCTGAAATCGATCTTCGCCCTTATGTGCCTGCAGCCACTCCCACAGATAACATCCTTAAGGGGAATATAGACGGTTATCAGGAGTTCCAAAGACTTCTGACATATCAGAGGCTGTTAAGGGATCATCCACTCCGCAACAATATATATGCTTTCAATGCTTCGCGTACTCGGTTTTATCCTTACCAGTTCAAGCCGCTCCTAAAATTCCTTGACTCTCCAAAACATAGGCTCCTAATTGCAGATGAAGTCGGCTTAGGTAAGACAATTGAAGCAGGTTTGATCCTGACTGAACTTAGAGCGAGACAGACAGTCCAGCGAGTTTTGGTGGTTTGTCCAGCTAACCTTGTCAACAAATGGAAAATGGAACTGAAAAGACGTTTTGGGGAAGATTTTCGAATCTTATCGGCAAGAGAGTTTTCCGAGTTTCTACAGGATTATGAAGACTCTCCTGATGAAACAGCTATAAACGGAATAATCTCACTCGAAAGTATTAGGAGTAAATCTATTTTGGATCAACTCGATGCTATTGCCCCGAGTTTCGACTTGGTCATCGTGGATGAAGCTCACCACATGCGTAATTTTGGAAGGAAACAACGACGAGCAGGAGTTTTACTAAGCCAAAGCGCTGATGCAATGATTCACCTCACAGCGACACCCATTCATCTTGGTAACGAGAATCTTTTTAGTCTCCTAAATATACTAGATGACGAAGAGTTCCCTGACCTTTTCACCGCCGACAGCCTCTTTAGGGAAAATGAACCAATTATTAGGGCACAGGTTTGCCTCGGCTATATCCCGCCTAATATTATGGAAGCTGTTAAGCTACTGCAGGAAATCGGCCAGTCTGAGAGAGTTCAAATAAACCCTTCTTACCAAGAGTTAATTCAGGTTCTTGATGAAATTATTTCAAGGGGAGGTTACGCCCCACCCTACCGATGGCTTTTACTACAAGCCCAGCGAAATTTTAGTGAGATTAATCTGATCGGTCACATATTTAATCGGACTAAGAAACGGGAGGTACAAACTAAGCTCGCAGTCCGCAAAGCTTATCCGTTAAGACTCACGTTCACTGACCTTGAAAAGCGCTTTTATGAAGCTGTGACGGCTTATGTTCGCGCGGAAAGTGAAAAGCGCACGGATTCACCATTAATTCAAAAATGGATGCTTAACACGCCCCAACGGAGGATGGCATCATCTATCCCTGCAATGATCCAATATTACAAAGAGAATCTCGGATTTGACGGCAAGGATTATTCAGAAGATTCAGCACTTACGGACGAAGATTATGAGGATCTCTTAGCGAAGGAGATCGATTTAGATTCTGCAAGGAAGCGCCTCCAAGAAATAATAGCCAACTGGCCTGATCCAGGGCCTGATTCGAAGTATGATAAGCTTCGAGAGATTTTAGAAGGTTTAAGGAAAAATGAAGGTTATTTGAAAGTCATGATATTTGCTTTCTTCAAGGACACCCTGAAGTATCTCAAGCGCCGCCTGCTCAGTGATGGTTTCAAGTGCGACATCATTAGCGGCGATATTGACCCAGATGATAGAACAAAGATAGTCGACAGATTTAGAGAGGATCCGAAGTTCGAGATCCTATTATCTTCAAGAGTCGGTAGTGAGGGTCTCGATTTCCAATACTCCAACATCTTATTCAACTATGACCTCCCCTGGAATCCAATGGAAATTGAGCAACGAATAGGAAGGCTTGACAGAATCGGCCAGGAATCTCCTGTGATTCGAATATACAACTTCTGGATTGAGGACACGATCGAACAGAGGATCTTAGACAGATTGTATTCCCGCATTGGAATCTTCGAGAGGTCTATCGGTGAACTTGAGATGATCCTGGGGGATGAGCTGAGCACCATTGAACGAGACATACTTAGCAAAAAACTGAGTCCAGAGGAGGAGAAAAAATTACTTGAAGACAAGTTACGGGCGATAGAGCGGAGAATTGTAGAGTTAGAAAAATTGGAAAGGAACGCCGCTCAATTCATCGGAACGGATCAGTTTTTTGATGAAGAAGTCAAAATGATAAAGGAACGACGAAGATTCATCACCGGCGAGCAGATGAGAAGGTTCATAGCTGATTTTCTTAGAAGCAACTGCCCAAGGAGCCGGATGGAATATGACTTAGAGACTAATTTAGGGAAGTTTTACCCAGACGACAAACTGAGAAATATGCTAACCCAGTACATAGGCGTGGCAGATGTTCTTAAATTCCTAAGTCCCTCAGCCACGGGAATTCCGATTACTTTTGATTCCGAGACCGCATTTGATTACCCTAAGAGTGATTTCATAAATGTCCTGCACCCTCTGACCCAATCGATTGTAAGGTATTATTCTGAAGAGGGAAAGTATCATTCTAATGCACACCATGTGATACTAAAAACTGAAAACCTGCCCTCCAGCAAATATCTTTATTTTGTCAATAGACTTCGCGTCCGCGCAGCCCGCGGAACGAATACCTTGGAGATGATAATTGTTAATCAAGACCTTGAGCCTGCATGCGATGAAGAGATTGCTGAAGTGATTCTTGGTGAAATGGTCGAAA
>CAZZFH010000359.1:0-2875 GCA_964653295.1 uncultured Candidatus Bathyarchaeia archaeon
GGGCTCTATACCGTGAATCATGGACCATGAATTGCCCTGACTCCAGGTTATAGACCCCGTTCTCTAGAATTATGTGTGCGGGGTTCTGGTGGAAGAACTGTTCCTGGTTTACATAGGTGGCTACTCTTAGCTGGTGGATTACCTCGTTTTGTCTGGGTTTTGTGCAGTCGTCGTCCAATATGTCTTGTAGTAGCTGCTCTATGCGTGGGATGCCGTTCTGCTCATAGACGCCTGTTTTATTGTTATACCAGTAGATGATGTCTCCGCCTCTTGCATTGACGGGTGACGCGATGTGGTCTTTTTTGTGTCTTCTTAGTATCCAGTCCACGAAGCGCATAGCTTTGAAGCTGTGATCTTCATCGAAGAGCTCGTCTCGTATGGTTATGCCCGCGTTGATTAGCTCTGGGTCGTTTTGAATTATCTCGGCCTCGGCTGCTTTTTCTCTGTGCTCTATATTCTCTGCTTCTATCCGTAGGTTTCTCTCGACGGTGAGTTTGTATGCTTTCTGGGCGGCTCGCTTCTCATGCTCGGATTGCGTGATTTCTACGGTAGACTTATCCATCTTTGTGGTTCTCCAGTAGGTGTTCGAGTCTTTTCATTCCCTCCGCTAGGAAGGGGTCATTTGGGTTGTTGAGGCTTATTGAGACTAGTATATGGATCATGCCCCGTAGAACTGGATCCGTTTCAACCGGTAGGTCTCTGCCCTGTCCTGTTATCCACCCAATATGGCCCTCAACACCATCCGGGTATGTGATTGAGACCCTGTTTCCACGCATATATCCATCGGATAGGGTTATGATCTCGTAGGCCCACCAGTCAGGGTGGTTGGCGTCTATGATTACGGTTTTCCCGTTACAGAGTTCGGATACTTTAATGAGGTCTTCTATTATGCTGTTTATTGCATCTGGGTCTGTGGGGTGGTATAGAAGCCAGAGAGCTTGCTGGTTGAAGGGTAACCCTTTGTGGGGCCATGTTAGCTGGAGCAAGTGGACTCCTGTTTCAAATGATCCATGTTTGATCCGCTGGAGAGCTTTCCCGTTGAAGAATTGTCGGAACTCTTCTGGGCGGATGTATTCCTGTGATGGCGTCATGCTATGCTAGAACCTCCCCGTCAGCTTCGCGTCCTATTCCCTCTTTAATAGAGTCATATTCATGGCGTTTCGTCTGCTCTTCGAGTCTCGCACATAGCGGCCTATGGGGTATATCGGTCCGGAGAAGCCCTATCCTACATCCTATGTATTTCTCAAGCCCCGGAAGGACAAACAACTCCTTCGGCGGCACTGCCACCCGTAATCCTCGGAAAGACAGCAAACCGCTGACTCGGTCAACATCCAAAAGGACACCTAAAACCTCCTGCCATACATCAAGCAACGCACAGGCCTCACGGCGCCTTAGCTGGCTGTTCAAGTAGAAACCATCACTTTGACTCAAGGCTATTCTGCATCCTCCGAGTCACTACGTGGACATTCCCTCTGGACAGAATCAGATAATACAGAAAGCTCTTGAAGCAGCCTCAGCGCAGCGTATTTATAGAAAGCGTTTCGATTCAAACCCAGCCTCTCACGGGTTCTTTCAACCTGTTCATCGAGTATAGGTGAAAGGTACAGTGCCCGGATAATCCCCTTCTTCTTCATCACAACACCCAATTTCTGCATAATAATGCAGTCTACTGGTAGGACTATCAGCAAACTATATTAACACTATTATGCAGATTATATGCGGTATAATGCAGATGAGAATGTGGGTTTATTGAAGAAGAAAACGCCTACTATGTTACAGATACTTGAGATCTTAATCTATGAAGGGCCTCAAAATATCGAGGCTATATCCTTGAAGATAGGTAAACACTACACTACGGCCATGCGTCGGCTAAAAGAGATGTACGAAATGTTATGGGTACATACTGAGGAGCAACTTCGGAGTTTAGATGAGGAAACGCAGAGGAGTTTTGGGGATGGTCCTCAAAGATATGTGGTAGCAGAGAAGGGGTTGATCGTCTATTTTCTAACTCACTCTAAAGAAGCGTTAAGTCGTTTTGAGGAAATAGCGGAGAGGCACTCGGATATGTTTCTCACTTTTAAATGGTATCCTTATTTTGTATCCAAAGGCTTGGGGGATGTGATTAAAGACCGCTTCATGCTGGCGTTGATGAATACCAGAAGTGAGATGTATTTTACTATGATGTTATTAGAGGAAAACATCTCCCCAGATGACTTGGATCAGTTCTCTCGTTATAGTCCTTATTTTAGTGAGTGGGATCGGGTGAGGTTGGATCGGGTTACTTTTGGGTTTAACAATTTCTTGTTTTTTACTCCGAAATCACTTGATTTGAGGGGGTTGCATTTAGTGGAAGGGAAAGGCTTTGTTATTAGTAAAAATAGTTTAATTACGTCTTTTGAAGCCAGTGAAGGTTTAGGGCGTCTAAGGGAGGTTTTGGAGGCGGTTGATGAGAATTCTGAGCTTTACAGGTTTAAGCTGGAGACTTTGAATGATTATAGTATGAGTTTAGGTTATATGAAAGAGGATATTGAAGGATGGATAGATGCGAAGAATTTGGGTTGATTTTTTTATGATTTTCTAGTTAAAGTATTTAGATCCACGTATTCTGGTGTTTATCTGTTTGTCTCGTTTGGTGGCGTGTCTGAGTTTTGTTATTGCTTTATTATTTTGGGTTAGGCTATTCCGAGCCTTGGTATTGCCGCTAAGTATGCTTTCCTGAGCTCATCATGATCAATATGATCATAGATATCAATAGCTTCCCCACGACTGTCTCCTCGGAGCTCTTTAATGAACTCACGGCTCAACCCGTTTCGCCTGAGGTGGGTGGTGAACCAGTGTCTGAAGCAGTGTGGGCTAAAATGATCCTCAAGACGAC
>CAZZFH010000360.1:0-2870 GCA_964653295.1 uncultured Candidatus Bathyarchaeia archaeon
TGGATAAGCGGTTGAGCCCAGAGGAGAAGAAGGTGATCGAGGATGAGACCGGGGTTTCTCTCAGGAATATGGTCAAGGGCTTGTTTGAGGCTATCGACCCTGATAGGCGGATTGAGAAAGCTAGGGAGCTGTTCAACGTCGATGAACCTGATGAGGGGCAGCTGAAGGAAGCCTACGATGTTCTTGCTGAGGATGCCTGTAGGCTGTTCAGGAAGAGGAGGGTCTTGGATGCTATCATTGAGGTGAAGCGGAAGAACGAGCAGACCATCGATATTGTTAGCAGGGATGAGGTGCTTGTCGCTGCTTTTGATCCTGCTTCACGTGAGAAGGCTCAGGGGCTTGTGGATGAGTTCAATCGTATGATCGTGGAAAAGCAGGATGAGTTGGATGCTCTTCAGATCATCTATAACCAACCATACGGGAGCAGGCATCTCACTTACGAGGCGGTGAGGGAACTTGCTGCGGCTGTGGAGAATCCTCCGATGGGTTTACGGCAGCTCTGGTGGGCCTATAATGTGCTGAAGAGGGATAGGGTTAGGGGCGCCCGTGTGGAGCGGTTGTTCGCTGACGTGATCCAGCTTGTAAGGTTTGCTTTGGATGAGGTGGAGGTACTAGAGCCGTACGGGGACTCCGTTGATCGAAGGTTTGATGAGTGGCTGACACGTCAGGAGGAGTCTGGGAAGATGTATAGCGAGGAACAATTGTCGTGGCTGGAGATGATCAAGAACCAGATCAAGTCCTCTGTAGAGATCATCAACGCAGACTTCGAGAACGTGCCCTTCAATCAGATTGGCGGTCTCCATCAAGCCTACAGGCTCTTCGGGAACGACCTCGACCCATTACTAACAGAACTTAACACGGTGCTAAACAACTAATGAAAGACAAACACTTATGGGACATACCTGAAAGTTGGGTGTGGACATCAGTTAAGAAGATACACAATAAAATAGGAACTATTAAGAAAAAAAACATTATCCCAAAAAGATTTCCTAGAACAAAATTTGAACTTTATAGTGTTCCTTCTTATGATGCTAATAAACCTGAAATTTTATTTGGTGAAGAAATTGGGTCAAATAAGAAAATTGTTGAACCGGATGCAATATTGCTCTGTAAAATCAATCCAAGAATAAATCGGGTTTGGATAGTAGGTAACTACTCTGATTTTGAAAAAATATCATCCACTGAGTGGATTATATATTTTAAGAATGATGAAATATATCCAAAATATCTACAATTTTATTTTCAAACTCCAGGATATAGATCATATTTATCTAACAATGTCTCGGGTGTAGGAGGTTCACTTATGCGAGTGAATCAAAACACCGCCGATGACTATGCGATTCCTATTGCTCCTTATAATGAGCAGGTTCGTATTGTTGATCGGGTTGAGGAGCTATTCAGCCGGCTGGACGCGGGGGTGCGGAGCCTCCAAGCCACCCAAACCCAGCTAGAACAATACCGACAGACAACCCTGAAACAAGCCTACACAGGAAAACTAACACAAAAATGGAGACAAAAACTGTATAGCAAAGACACCAGCGAGATACCAAACTCTCCATCAAAAGTTTATTGGAATATTCCCTCATCTTGGGAATGGAAACGACTGGAGATGATAGCAGAAATAAATCCAAAATTACCTATTAATGAAATCTCTGATACCTTAGAAGTTACTTTTATACCTATGGCTAGTGTTGAGGAAGAAACTGGAAAGATTGTTCTTTCAGAAATTAAACAGTATGGTCAAGTTAAAAAAGGATACACAAAATTTTATGATGGAGATATAATATTTGCTAAAATAACACCTTGTATGGAAAATGGTAAAGTAGCTATAGTAAAAGGATTATCGAATAAGATTGGAATTGGCTCGACAGAATTTCATGTTATTAGGCTTGATAGTACATTGGTGAAAGAATTTTATTTCTATTATCTTCTCCAAAAATGGTTTAGATCATTAGCTATACAACATTTTACAGGAACTGTTGGTCATCGACGAGTTCCGACTGATTTTATAAAAAAAGCATACGTTCCAGTTCCACCAATAGAAGAACAAAAAGAAGTAGTATCTAAATTAGATGAAATGAATACTATCTTTTATCATGTGCATGATAGCATTCGTAAAACATTAAAAAATACATACAATTTAAAAAACGCAGTATTAAAGAAAGCTTTTGAGGGTCGTCTTATCTCTCAGGACCCTAATGATGAGCCCGCGAGCTTACTGCTTGAAAGAATTAAGGCTCAAAAAGTTAAACAGGGGAAGTTGATGTAATGGCTGGTGAAGAGGCGAATATAGTTCAGAAGCTCTGGAACTATTGCGACGTATTAAGAGACGATGGCGTAAGCTATGGCGACTATGTCGAACAACTAACCTATCTACTATTCCTGAAAATGGCGGACGAACAAACCAAACCACCCTACAACAAACCCAGCATAATACCAAAGGAGTATAGTTGGACAACATTGGAGAAGTTAGAAGGACAGGAACTAGAGGAACACTACCGAAAAACCCTCGTTCAGCTCGGAATCAAGAAAGGAATGCTGGGCGACATCTTTCGTAAAAGCAGTAGCAAAATACGCGACCCAGCAAAACTACGACGCCTTATCACTCTCATCAACGAGGAGATATGGTACGGACTCCCAATAGATGTGAAAGGAGCCATCTACGAGGGGCTCCTCCAGAAAAACGCTGAAGACATCAAATCAGGAGCAGGACAATACTTCACACCCAGACCCTTAATTCAGGCAATGGTGGAAGTAACCAACTCTCAGCCCGGAGAAACAATCTGCGACCCAGCCTGTGGAACAGGGGGCTTCTTCATCGCAGCTCATAGGCATCTCAGCCAACAAAACCTAGACAGGGACCAGAAAGA
>CAZZFH010000361.1:0-2862 GCA_964653295.1 uncultured Candidatus Bathyarchaeia archaeon
TATGGGTTAAAGCCATCATAGTGTTCTTTTTGGCATTATTCTCCGGTTACATACCACTTAACCCAGTAACTTTCTGTAAAATTAACCAAGGACATGACTCACCTAGTTACACTTAGTAGAATAAATCATCCAAAACTCAAGACCAAGATACTCCTCACCCTCATAGCCATCACATGCATCACACTACAAGTTCCTCACATTACAGCCACATTTGTAGAGATGGAAAAAATCCACACCCCAGAAAAAATAGACTACCACTGCAACGAGCTACTCCAATTCAACATAACCATAACAGTAAGAACCATCAAAGACGGCCCAATCCTCAGCATAAAGGACCTAAAAATACGTGATACCCTACCAACAGGGCTCTCATATTTACCTGGAAACAGGACCAGTACACCTCCAGCCCTAAGCTTCACCAACTATGAAAATGGGACCTTATTATGGAACTTTGGACCCGGGCCATTCACTGGTGACCCTCAAGCAAGCATACGGTTTAACGTGACAGTGACCCCGGACGCTCCCGAGAACGTGTTTATAACAAATCAAGCAACCGCTTTCTATAAGGAAACAGTCTCTGGTGCACCTTCTGCTCCAGCCGTTACAGACGTAATTCTCGTCATATATCCTATTCTCGATATAGACAAGACATGCTCTGGGCCCATCCACGAAGGAAAGGGCATCTTGTACAATGTGACCCTGAAAAATATGGGGCATGAGAATACCACAAGCTTGGAGGTAACCGATTTCATACCTTCTGGAGTAGTCTATATCCCTGGGACAGCAACTGTGACTTCAGGCACATTAGATGAGACCCAGCTACCTGGAAAACTTATCTGGAATGGTGTTATAGGTAATATAACCGGAGTTAATACTGTCAATATCAGCATACCTGTTACTGATAAGCCATCAATAATATCCAACAGCATCATGAACAATGCAAGCTACACCAAGACCATGAGCAGTGAAAAAATATTAAAATCATGGGATTCTTGCGTTACGCTAGTTATTCATCCTGAGATACTATTGGAAAAGAGTTGCACAACATCATCTCTTATCGAACCAGCAAACATCTCATACTCATACAAGGTAACCAATACGGGCGACACGCCGCTTTACAATGTGACTGTTTATGATGAGACATTATCAGCCCTCATTCTGGGGCCAATAGATCTAGGAGTTACCGAGTTCCAGATCGGAAACACAGAACTGTTGAACAAGAGTGCAGGAACCTATTATAATGTGGCTAATGCGACGGGCGTCGATATGCTTGGATTAACAGTAGAATCTCATGACGACGCCACCTGCGTGATAAAAGAAGAACCCCCAGAGTATGTTGGCGGTATTATAGAGGAAGCAATTACTGATGAGACACGAATGACGCTGTTTGCGTTATTCGGCGTACTCGTATCCATCGTATTATTCATGGTTCTGAGAAAAAGCTAACCCCTTTTTTCCATCGCTTTTTATCCTGTCCTTTAAGATCATCAATTATGATTCAGCCAGACTCAGTGAATAACCTTGAGCGATACAGAGGTACCGTCGATTGTCTAATGAATGGGGTATGGGGATTCACTGAGTTCAAGGATTTACCCTTGATCGGTGAATGGGCAACTACCATCCAGTCCATCCCCATCGCAGTCCATGTCTGCTTAGAACATGATTGCGCGGTAAGGCTCAAGAAGGTTCTCTGGGGGCTCAGCCCACTCTCACCAGAAATAGTAAAGTAGGGTAGCATAGATGTGGGTTCTCTGGGAAAGGAGTTGATGGGATTGGCTGAGGAGACTGCTTTTGCTGCGATAGCTGGAGGAATAGGATTACAGGTAAATCAATTTGCCTCGCTTCTTGGCTCCATCGCGCTTTATCTCAGTATTAACTCAACAATAATAGCAACTCAGATAGAGTTGTTTGAGAAAGGGGAAGGAGTATGCCTGCATAAGGGGCCCTTGCCTTGGCCTTTCCCAGTAAAGGTTGGACCCTTCCTTGTTGATATCCCTGTTATTGTTAGTCCAAGGGTTTCCGACTAAGATAGGCGTCTTTTTTGAAGAGTTTCCTTGGCTCAGATGCAGCTTTGCCGTGGACAGCGATCAAGATTTTATTTATTATATTTGCGTTTTAAACAAAATATCGACTCTATCAATGCAAAATATCTTATTGGAAACTATAAAATAATGCCCTTTGACCTTCATAGGTTAATCAGTGAAACATTATGGAGATCGTACTAAGAAAAGCAAGACCCGAAGATAAGGAAAAAGTCGAATGGGTAGAATCACTATCAACTCCCGGTTTGAGCTATGTGAAACATGTCTGGGATATGTTCATCAACGACCCACAAGGCGACTGGAGCGTCGAGGAAGTAAACGGAGAAGTAGTAGCATCCGGCAAATACAGTATTCTGCCAGATGGTTCTGCTTGGCTGGAGACCCTCAGGGTAATACCTGAGCGGCAGGGATTGGGGCTAGGTAAGCGTCTGTACGAGCACTGGCTTAGGTTAAGCGAGGAGAAAGGCGTCAAGACTATGCGTATGTACACCGGGGTCAAGAATGTTGTATCCGCTGGATTGGCTCGAAGATATGGGTTGAGTCTTGCTCAGACATTCCATGGCGTAAAGATGAAATGTGAGCCACCAAAGGATGAGACCCATGCTGATTTCAAAAGGATAACTGATCCAGATGTAGCCCTGGAGTTGCTGATGCCCCTAGGAGCGAAATGGGGTGGCTGGATGGTTATGAACCGCACCTACTTCAAGTGGAGTCCAGAGTTATGCACGTGGCTTACTGAGAAAGGAATGGTCTACAAGGATGAGGTGACAGGGAGTGTTGTTGTCATGGGTGCGCGTTTCATGGAGGACATACAGCTCCA
>CAZZFH010000362.1:0-2849 GCA_964653295.1 uncultured Candidatus Bathyarchaeia archaeon
ACCCGCATCAAGCAAACGATGCAAAGTATGAACAGGTCCATCATACCAGTGAAACACAGCCTCAACCCCAGAATCAGCCACAATATCCAACGTATCCCTATAAGCCGAACGACTATGCACAGAAGCCGGCACACCAACATCAGAAGCAACCACAAGAAGCCGCTCCAAGTAATCCCTCATCATCGCCCTTACATCCTTGGACCTAGCAAAATCATACGCATAGTCCAAACCCACCTCACCTAAAGCGACACACTTTGAGAGATTCTCAACGATAAACGCCTCAGCATCCACAAGACTCGTCTTCAATACATTTGATGGATGAACACCGATCGCAGGATAAAAGAACTCAGGAAACTCACTTGAAGCCGCAATCGCTTGTCGGCTCGATTCGATATCTCCACCCACACATATAACTGCATCAACCCCAGCCTCCATACATTCACTTCGAATTAATTTGGAGTCTGGAAACCCATCTAAATGAACATGGCTATCAACCAGCCGCCTCATAAACCTCACAATCAACTGATCTTTTCGATACTAATCAAGACATCAGTAAATGTTGGACGCCTACCCCTATACGTGATCCGGTAGACCTCTTCCAGCTCAATATCATGAACCCCTTTCAAAGTTATCCTATCATGCTCATATGTCCAGATTAGGGTAGTTTCTTCACCTTGTATTACGTCAAAGATCTTAGCCTCTAAAACACGGATAGGGGGATTATAGTAATAATAAACCGAGTAACCAAATATAGCCACCAATAGAAAAACAGAAACAAACAATACCATGCGTTCTTTCTGACTTATATCGCTGAAGACCATGATTTATTCATCCCTCACGTCAATGATTTAAAGACACCGATAAACCCTGTTAAATGTATCCAATTACCAGAAAACTTGCCAGACAGACAACAATCTCGAAAGAGATTAGAATCATAGTAACCTGAGGCTCAGTGAAATCTCCAAGACCCATGACCATGTGAGTCAAGCCGCGAATCTTATTATCTCTAGGTTTCACTACTCCATTCTCAGATAATACCCCATAACTTTCGGCCTCAAACCTTGATGCTGCCTTCAAGACAGCCTCAATCATATATGGTATAAAGCAGAGTATCGCGAATTTCTCCATGTTACCAATTATAGTAACACTAGCATAGACTGCACCAATGGTGTAGTTGAGGTCTCCGGGGAAAACTTTTGCTGGATACCAGTTATACCTCAAAAACGCCAACAAGGAGAAGCCGAAACAAAGGGCTAGCATCGCAGCATTCAACTGATCATGTTGATAGGCATAGATACCTATGCTAAGATGCAGTACTGCTCCTACTCCTGCCTCTAACCCGTTGAATCCTGCAAGAAAATTGGTAGCATTGCTACAGCAAAGAATCGCCAAGGGGATTAAAACAAGCGGATATAATAACCCAAAATCAATCCTCCCGATGAATGGGAGGCTGAGCGTACTGACACCAGCGTTTACAGCGGCGAGTGGTACTGCTGCTGGGATGGGTATTAAGAAGTATAGCCATCTGGGTATCCCTATTTTCTTGTATCTTTCAAATTCTCCTCTGCCTTCTCGTCTTTTGAACAAGGCTGTCAAGGTGTCAAATATGCCGATTAATGTGATTATCAGAACCGTACAGAGGGCGGCTAGAATATAACCTAGTCCACTAAGTCCCTGAGGGGTAAAACTCTCCAGTCCGATAAAGAAAAAGACGCCTAAAATGAACCCGGATATTACGCCTGGGCCCCCCATATCTGCTACTGGTTTCTTCTCCTTCTTCATGATATCAGTGCCCACGATTCCCGCAGCATGCATAAATCGATTAAAATATGGGATAGCTAGGTATGAGACTGCGAAGCTGAGGGCTACCGCGCCTACTAGGCTTATGGGCGTACTGTTCATGGATATCTAGAAGAAACCCTGATGGTTTATGAAATTACCCCCAAGGTTTATCCTGTTTAATGTCCCCAATCCCTCGTGAAACCACTCATCGTCGACACTTTGGCCTCTGGGAAGGGAGTCAGGCATAGTACTAGGGATGTTATCGGCGCTGGACCCCGTACCGTTGCGGGGGTCTTGGAGTCCAAGGGGTTACAGCCAGATCTATTAACTGTCGATGATTTTATTGAGACCGACATTAGCCCGGTCTATGATTCCTTATTCATTAGTGGGATGACCAGCGATCTTCAGGCTTTTCAGAAAGTTGTTAGAAAATGGAGGCGACAGACTAAAGGACTTGTTGTGATTGGGGGTCCTGCTGCTTCAGAGCCTGAGAGGGTGCTTAGGAGGACTGGGGGGGATATCGCTGTTACTGGTGAGGGTGAGTACGCTATTCTGGAGTTACTTGAAGTAGGGTTGATTGATGGTTTGATGCCTGATGATCTAGAGTCTATCATGGGGATAAGTTACCGGAGAGGAAAACAGATCCATGTCAATCCTTTGAGACCCGTAGCTCCGAAGAAAGTGTTTGACGAGTTCCCACCCTCAACCAAGGTAATAACTTCTTATCGTCTCTACAAGTCAGCCAGAGTCTATGTTGAAGCCGTGAGGGGATGCAGCAACTTCCACAGGGCTAGAATCGGCGAGATCGGTGAGCAATGTACCTATTGTGAGCAGTGCACCGAGTCCAGTTTAACTGAGCGATATGATTGCCCTGCAGGTATCCCGCCTGGCTGCGGGTATTGTAGTGTGCCTAGTCTGTATGGGCCACCCAAGAGCAGGTCCAGTGAGTTGATTATTGATGAGGTCTCAAGGCTTTTTAAGCTCGGCGTGCACAGGATCGTTCTTAGTGCGCCTGGTTTTCTAGATTATCAAAGAGAAGCCCTAGTTGAGCCTGAGCCATTAACTGA
>CAZZFH010000363.1:0-2841 GCA_964653295.1 uncultured Candidatus Bathyarchaeia archaeon
AATCGCGTTGGATAATGTCTTACCTATCGCTTCCTCACTCAACTTAAACTGGGCTAAGATCGGCTTCAACTCCTTAACCACATCATTAAACACCGTATCAGAGTCCTTCTTTCCTGCCTCGATCTCTTTCAGTTCTTCTTCTAGGTCTCTGGTGAGTTTTACCTCAATAATCTCAGGGCTAAACCGCGTCAGTGTCTCTATGATGTTCTCACCGAGACTGGTCACGGAGATTTGTTGACCCCTGATATATCCTCGTCGATACAGGGTCTCAACTATATTGCTTCTTGTTGCCTTGGTGCCAATCTTTTCCTGTTCCATCTTCCTGATAAGCGAAGAGGCATTAAATCTGGGAGCATGTTTAGTGTATTTTCGACCAGTTGAAAGCTTGGTTATGGGTATCTCTTGCCCTATTTTGACCTCGGGTAATAGCTGATCCTTGGGCTTGTAATAATCTCGGTAGTAAATGGTCCAACCCGGTCTCTGGGTCATAACACCCCTCAGATAGAACATGTGCCCATTCACATCTACAGTAACATCAGTCCTCAACAAGACCAAAGGTTTTCCAAGAGACGCCAAGAACCGCCTAACAATCAAATCATAAATCTTCTGCTCCTCATCCTTCAACCGCCTAGGTCTCTGGCCCGTTGGATGGATAGCAGGATGGGCGGGGTCATCTCCTTTGCCTTGTCTTGGTTTGAACCTTTTCTGCTGGATTAATTCCTTGGACTCTGGTTCATAGACTGGGTTCTTTGAGAGGTTCTCAAGTATTTCCTTGACATCGATACTTGGAGGAATCTTATTGCTCTCAGTCCTAGGGTAGCTGATATATGCGCCAAGATACAGTTTCTCAGCGATAGATAGAGTCGCCGAGGGACTCATCTTAAATTGCTTGTAGGCTTCTCGTTGGAGGTCTCCAAGATTAAATGGTGACGGTGGGGGGGTTCTTGATTCCTCTGATTTTATATCCATTATTGTACCGGTTTTTCCTCGGCAAGCCTTGGCTACCTCTTTGGTATGTACCTCCCGTTCGAGTCTAGGCTTCTCATACTCAAGGGAATAGGTCTCGCCTTCTATCATGGTCTCTGCGGATACCTTCCAGTAAGGAATGGGAATGAAAGAGTTGATATTCTGCTCCAAATCATAGACAAACTTTAATGTTGGTCCCTGAACCCGACCAATGCTAAGCACTTTCTTGGAATCCAGATATCTTCGAGCAGAAATAGTAAGCGCTCTACTAAGATTGATCCCAAAGAGCCAGTCTGCCTCGTGCCGAGCCTTACCAGCCGCAATCACAGGATAATCAAGTGAATCGCTCATATTTTCCCATGAGGAAGCCAAGTCCTTGGGAGTTAGGGTGCTATATAGCATTCGTCGGGATTTGGCTACTGCGTTTTCTCCTATTCCGTGTTTGATTATATTATAGGCTATTAGGCTGCCTTCTTGGTCATAGTCGCAGGCGCTCACATAGCCATCCATGCTCTTGGATAGCCCAATGATGGCGTCCAGATACTGCTTCGTGTATGATGCCCGTTTATTCTGCCGATATGTGGGAATCCACTTGATATCAAACACCGGGTATTTCCAGCCCTTTCCCACCTGTTCAAGGGAATAAAGATGCCCAACAGCACTGACTACAACGAGCTCATCTGCTTCACGTTGCGCAACGTAAAAGGTAACTCTTCCATACTTGGCGTTCCTAGGAGTGCCAGAGTCATCCAACGCATACGCTATCTTTCTAGCTGAACTTGGCTTTTCGGTGATGACTAGGAATCTGGATGGCAACCTGATACAGATGAGACTGATCCACCAATAATAGTTATGATCGATACAATTATCCTAGATAACAGTAACATGAAGGATAATGGAGCCCTTCACCGCAGTATACACCAACAAAGAGGTAATAGTACCAAACCAGTCAGAGGCAGACAGCCTATACCAGGATGGCTATGGGTATAGGAAAAACCAAGTGCATTATCTCTGGGGTGTCGAGGTTCTTTACAATATTGAACGCGGAAAAATAGTAGTAGTAGACGAAAAAACCAACAGTAAACTAAGTTTCCAAGAGCTACTCCACAGATTATCACTTGATGACTCTGAGCTCTGGATCAACTTCATAGTATACAAGGACCTGAGAATCCGGGGATTCATCATCGGGATAACAGACACCAACTACCGGATCTATGAGCGAGGAGACTACAGGAAGAAACCAGCATCATACCAACTCAAGATAATCTCAGAGGGGAAACCAGAAACCATAGAAAAAATACTGGAAGAATTGGAGAAAGTAGAGGAAGAATCATTGAACATGAAAATAGCCGTTGTTGATCGACGCGGCGAGATTGTATATTATGGGGTAAACGAGAAAGACCTCTAGCGTAGTGATTCTACCAGTTCTTGGATCTTGACCTTGGTCTGGTCACCTGTCTTCATATCCCTGATGGTTACTGATTTTTCAGCCAGCTCCCGTTCACCGACGATAACCACTTTGGGTATGTTTTTCTTGTTCGCAAACTCAAACTGCTTGCCAAGGCGCCTGCCCATCAGATCAACGATGGTCGATACCTTGTTTTCACGAAGCATCTGAGTTATCTTCAATGCATCAATCAATACCTTCTCATTTACAGGTGCCACATACACCTTTGCGCCCAGTGTCATACCATCGAAGGCGCCCTTCTCATCAAGAATTGGAGTAACGCGATCTATTCCAAAGCTTACACCTGTAGCATAGGTCTTGGGTCCACCGAAAAGCTCAACGATCTCATCATATCGGCCTCCACCGGCAATGCTCCCATAATTCTCATAGCCTTTAGCTATGACCTCATAGACTGGTCCCGTGTAGTA
>CAZZFH010000364.1:0-1210 GCA_964653295.1 uncultured Candidatus Bathyarchaeia archaeon
GTTGTCCATGTCCCCGCTGCTGACGCCTACTCTGATCTTTTTTCCATCAGGCTTTTCGATGTCTGTGTAGGCTTGGAATTCCTCGTATTTTTCCCAGGTGAGTGCCCTGAGGGGTGTGAGGTAGAGTACTTTTCCCCCATGCTCCAGTACATGTTTGAGGGCGCATAGCTCAGCGATAAGTGTCTTTCCGCTGGCTGTTGGGCTGGCTAGTACCAGGTTCTTTCCTTCCAGTACCCCTGTGTTTATGGCGTCTTCTTGTGGTGGGTAGAGTTCATTGATGCCTCTGTCTAGTATTTTCTGTTGGACAACCTTGGGTATGTTGAGTTCTGTGGGTTTCACTTGGGGACGCTCACCATTGCTTGATGCGATTCCTAGATATAGATACTGGGGTTAATCCGTGTAAACCTGATCCCGGGTAAGATCGATGAGTAATTCTGCTATTTTCTCGACTCGTTGCTTGATTTTCTCTGGGTTTTCCCCGTGGGCGCTTATCCAGAGCCTTATCCCTGCCTCTCCGTAGGGCTTGACCATGGACTTGATGTAGACCGTTGAATCGGTGTTCATGGCTTCGTCTATCAGTGGGGCAAGGGTTGACTCGTCTCGGAGATTCAGATGGATTATCTTCTCAAAATAATAGCCCTCAACCTTTTCCTTGAGTATAGGCTCCAACTGGTTCTCGAATATCCATTTTAACTCGCTTGGAACACCGGGCAGACTCACTATACTGATGTCGCCTCTATCCAGCAAGACTCCGGGCGCACCACCAGCCCTATTATCCAGTGGCTGGGCTCCCTGCGGGAATACCGCCATCTTACGCCGGGCATCAGTTATCTCTGGGGTGTCCACGACTCCTCTCTCATAATAATGCCTGTATTGACGTTCTACTATGCTGTAGGCTGTCTGGTTGAGTTCCATGAGTAGGTTGAATGCTTCTGCTACTCCAAGTAGTGTCATGTCGTCATGTGTGGGTCCCAGTCCACCTGTGGTGATTACCATGTTTATGCCGTCTTTGTGCATCCTGTTAATGGCTTTGGCGATCTCTGTGGTGTCATCTCGTACTGTTATGGTCTCGGCTACTGTGTAGTTTAGTGGTTTTAGCTGCTGTATTATCCACTGGGTGTTCGTGTCGAGTATGACGCCGTCCAGTATCTCGTTGCCTATTACTAGGATTCCTACTGTGTTCAAGATATGGAATAGATGTTCTGGGGTG
>CAZZFH010000364.1:1310-2833 GCA_964653295.1 uncultured Candidatus Bathyarchaeia archaeon
ATGGCTTTCTCGATGCTCTTAGTGAGATGGCAATACTCTATGGCTCGTTCTGCGCATTTCGTGTTCAGTATATGGTTTTCCTCGTCGCTCCAGACACGTAAGTCTATCTTGATGCCTGTTACCCTGTAGCCGCTTGTCTTGGTGAGCTCAATGTCAGAGGACACAGTTACCTTGATGTCCTGTGTCTCTGCGTCCAGCATGACTCGATAATAGTTGAAGGTGTTTATGATGCAGCCTGCTAGGCTCGTCATGAATAATTGATCTGGGCAAGGGGCGGTCTCATTTCCTCCATGTTCATGGGGAGTGTCAAAGTCTATTTTGAAGCCATCTACCTGTGCGGTTCCCCCTGACTGGTGGTTCCACTGTGCCTCTGCACTGTATTTGAGCCGTCTTTTGAGCCTCATGCCTCTTTTCTGGGCTCGGTGGTTCTTAGAACTTTTCTTACCATGACGCTTTTTGTCATTATTTCCCGGTTACCATGACGCTTTTTGTACATATTTGGATCAGAAATAAGCTGTTTTAGGGGCTTTTTTCGCTTGGAGGCGTTTCTGGGACTGGGATGGGTTTACCCCCCCTCCCCTCTTTTGGTTTAGTGGTTTTTGTTAAGATAATGCTTGGTCTTTATTCTCTCATAATCAGCCTGTAATTTTCTTGATGTTCTCTATTTGATCAAAATGCTTGTCTTGGCTGTAGATCTCTTCAAGACTGTTTGTTTTCATTTTGTTTATTGCTAGTGCATCATTTGGGCTGATATAGTATTCCTGTGATAAGGGTAAGGCTACCTCATAATCCTCAACAGAGACCGTGTAAACTGCTACGTTATCACTTGATATCACCCATGCTAGAAATCCCTGAGCAACTTGTAATCCCAGCCCAGACTCCAGTATATTGATTACTTCTGAGAGATGCACAACAGAAAATCCAACTTCTTCGCCTTGCTCTACTCGCGTAAGGATGGCTTTTGATTGTTCCTTTATCTTTGATTCTTGCTGTGAGAGATTTCTCCTAGGCTTCAGGAATGCGTGCAGGAAGATGTTGGAATCGATGAACCTCAACGCTGTTTCTCCGATAAGGCTTTCTTGATTGAGTGTGGGTCCGTGAAATCGACTTCATCAGGGATCTCTATCAAGTCGAATAGTTTTGTGGGTGAGATGGGCTCTATTGGGGTCAATTCTATGCTTTTTTCGGTTAGCTTCAGTACTACCTTGTCGGAACGCCATTTTTTCCTCCACTCAACTGGAATAGATACACGTCCTTGAGCGTCGATCTTCTTAACCACAACTTTCTCCATATACCAGTCCTTCCCCAAAAATAATTCTCTCCCCAAATTATAAACATTTACCAAATACAATTAAAATGACTACCAAACAAACCGGATTGGTGCAAGACCCTATTTATCACTCTATCCAGCTGGCTCCATTAGAGCCGATGGGAAATACATTATATGGATCGGGTTCAAGGTCGATGAACTCATCCGTATAGATATACATGCTCTGCTTCCTCTCCATGACGCTAATCTCCGA
>CAZZFH010000365.1:0-2790 GCA_964653295.1 uncultured Candidatus Bathyarchaeia archaeon
CCTAAAACCATTCTTGCAACGATACTCACTAGACTGGCTGAATGAGAAAAACTATGCCAGTAAAATGGAATCAAAGATAAAATCTCATATAAACAGAGTATCGAGTACTGGACTGGGGAAAAAACTTGGGGTATCCTCAAATCAAGATATCAAAGAGATCCCATTAACCCATTACAGGTTTTATGAACCATTTTTTAATGAACCCAGCCAGGGCGATTTCTTATTCCCTCTGGAGGATTATGTAAGAGCTTACACCAGCGGAACTATGGGCAAGCCCAAGACATTCCTCCTACCAAAAACAGGGCTATGGAACAGCCTAAGAAATACAGGCATGACTTTCCTATTCCTGTGCACCCATGATGGAGAGAAGATAACCTATGAGGTTGGGGATACGGTCTACGAGAACATGCCTGGAGGCCAATTCATCAGCTCGTTTTACTATGAGTTAATCGATAAACGGATTCACGGCGGATGGGTAGATCAGGTTCCTGATGTCAATCTCTCTTTCAAGGCTAAAATCGATTACTTTGTCGAGAACCATCAAAACATTGACGTAGCCTATATGACGGTCACCTCCCTGATGGATCAGGTGAGTCCACGCGTAAATGGTCCCATCAAACTGAAGGGATTCATCACCCAAGACAGATCAGCATATACTCTTAAAGAGAAAATAAAGCAAATCACCGGTAATTACCCGAAGACAATCTATGGTTCAACCGAGACCATGTTTTCTGCATTACCATCCATTGAGCACCCCGGGGGATTCTTCTTTGACTGGAGAACACAGTACCCCGAATTCATTCCTGAGAAGGACGCTATCTACAATGGATTTGAAACATCAGAGCCCATAGATAGTATGGTTAATCTCAATCAGGTGGAGAAAGGCAAGATCTATCAGATTATCTCCACACCATATGGGAATGACTTGATCAGGTATGTGATGCCAGACCTCCTTGTATGTATGGCGTCTGGGGATAATATTCTGAGTATAAACTATCCTGTGTTTAGATATTATTCGAGATCAGATGGACTCCTCGTTCTTCACAACTTCACACGTATTAATGAGGATGAGATCACCGTCATCTTGGGGAGCGCGGGAATCGAATTCGTGGACTTCGTTGTGATCCGGGAGCTTGTGGGCTCAAGGGAGTATCTGAAGCTCTATATTGAGTTAAAGAACCCCATGGATAATGAGAAGCTACATGAAATCATCAATGAGAGGCTCGTTGACTATGATAAGGACTGGCACGACCTCTGTGAAATGCTAGAGTATGAGCCATTAATGATAGAGCAACTACCCAAGGGTGCATTCCAGAGATACCTTGAACGAAAAACAGGGATACCGAAGATCAATAGAGTCAACATTGAGCCAAAGAATCTCAAGCTCCTACTGCAAGACTAGATAACAACAACGTTATCATAAATTTCCTCAAACCGTTTTATCTCGGCTATATCATTATGAGTAGCTGGATTGAACAGGCTGTAGAGCTTTACATAGCTGGATTTTATCGGGGTAATCACCGATAATATGAAGGAGTAGACGCGTTTCTCGCCATGGGTATGTATTAGGCTTGATAGTGAGAAGAGTATGATCTCGCAGTTCAACAGCCTCTCATTGGAGTAGCTGATAATATCCGAGAACAATATATCGAGGACATTCAGGTCATCATCGATCATCATCTGGTTTTCCTCGAAGATGTTCTTAATCGGGCGCCCCCCTGTAATCATACGCACAAAATAGATCTTGTCACTCAGGTTTCTAGACTGTATCTCGTTGGGGGAGATCATATCATAGGTGGATATCAGTATGGTTCGTATCCCCTTATCCGTATTATCGTTAGCCCTATCCTCTATCCAGTCCAGTATCTTTCCCCTGTCTCCGTTAGTCTGGACCATGCTAAGCCCGCCCTTCCCCCCTGAGACGTACTCTGTTGGTGAGCCCGATATCAAGAACTGTTTAAGATCGTCTACAAGAAGCGAGAAACTGGGTTTCGTCATACCAAGTAAAATCACTACCTTGGCGAAGATAGCCATCAAATCAACATAGTATATCTCCATGGCGTTGAAAGCGAGAGCTATGTTGACCATGAGCAGTATGGTCCAACCTATGAGGAGCATATCGATTGATTGCGAATAGTTTATTCTGATGATCAGGAACAATATACAGATTATCAAATACGGAAGTACCCCGATGATCCACCCTGCTCGCTCAATGAATAGACTATAAGGATCAGGGGTTAACAACAATATCAATAGAGATATTGGGAGCAACAGAATAACATAGAGTATCCTAAGGCGATTCACGAGGTCGGCGATTCCACCTATTATGCTGATGAAGCCAGCGAGGAGAAGGAACCCTGAAAAAGCTTGGGCATATGAGGGGGTGCCGCCTATTCGCAGCAATATGTTTCCCCCGTAGAAGAGGAAACCTATGCCCCATAGGATGTAGAATCTTTTCTTGGTTTTCTGATATATCTGGAACAGGGGGTAGAACATTACAAGGGTTATGGCTCCATTTAGAAACCTGACAGGGATCTCTAATGAGGCATACATGTTTGATAACCCTTTTTCGAGTAACTGTACTTGTTTAGAAAAGCTATAAAAGCATTATTAAGAATAGCTAGAATTACTACTATAAATTTTGAAAACATCATCTTATAAAAAGAATGGAAATACAAATATTTGTTATAAATATTTGAATGCATAAAAATAATTGATAAAAAGGAGAGATTAAGGTAGAGGATAGGGTAATAAGTCATTAATTGCACCCAATGTAGCATCTACGACAGC
>CAZZFH010000366.1:0-2783 GCA_964653295.1 uncultured Candidatus Bathyarchaeia archaeon
TAGTTTACGTGAAGAAACTTAAAATCCTCGCTTTAGTGGTCTTTTTCACAATGTTTTGTGGATGCGTGGAGAGAGTGAAAGATGCAATACCACCCTTAAATGAAGACAAATCCGCATCACCCGATAAATCACACCTTACCTTAAAATCATACCACTTAAGATTTGACCACTATGAATTCTTAAACTATGATGAATTCGAAGGATCCGACATCCCTGAAAGAGGAAAACTGCACAAGGATTGTCAAAAATGTATGGAAGATACTATGTATTGCATTGACGGAGTGAATATTTTTCTCGAAGTCGACATGAAAGAAATCAGAAAAGCAAACAATGGATGGGACTACCTCAAAGATGGAAGATTACACCACATCTATTACGACATATTAGTAGACTCTAAAATTACTGAAGTGAAAAAAGTGTTGTCGAATAAACTGGGGGCGAAAGGGGAGCTAGGACTTGTCCAAGGAAGCTTGGACATATCCCAAGACCATGAACTAAAATACTGCCTTTATCTTGAAAGGGGTGGAATCACTTCCAACAAAGTCTGTAATTCAATAAACATCCCGACACCATGCAACTGAAAAAACCAGCACTACTTACGGTTTTTGTTCTACTGACCTGCGGTTGCATTGATGGCAGTCCGAAAGATGATTGTCCTGAGGGGGAGGGTGACGCCTGCCCAGTAGAACTTGATTTACCTGCAACCTCGATAACAATCCAAATTGAAAACCCTGGTTTAGAAGACTGTTCTAACAGTTCAGATGCTTTAGAAAAAGACTCCTGTATTATAGGCACTGCCATAAAAAACAGGGATCCAACATTATGCAATAATCTGATTTCAAACGAAAACGACAGGACGGCATGCAAACACATTATCGGAATAGAGTTAAGGGATGGATCATTATGCGACATGCCACTAGCCTTTGAAGTCGATGAAGACACTCTAAATCCGGAAAATGAGAAATATAGATACATAACCTACAAGGATGAATGCAATACTGTAGTTGCTTTAAAAAACCTTGATGAGGGAAAATGCAGTGAAATAATATATCCTGCATATCGCCCGTTATGCAAGGCCGAAGTTTTGAATATAAGCGGCAACTACGAGAACTGCGGGATAGACAATGATTGCTGGCTGTATCTGGCGAAATTCAGTGAAAACCCGAAATTCTGCCAGAGAATCACAAACGACGGGAAAAAATCAGACTCATGCTATCTGAACTTTGCATAAAAATACGGTGAGGAATCAGTAGTATCTTAAGAAGCTTACGTTTGAATAAATAATCCTCGCAATAATTTTTTCGGATTGCTTGAATCCTTAAAAAAAGATTACTCCAAATGAGATTGATGTCAGCTCATACAAGGAAGATAGTCATATCCGTGTAATATACTTTGTCTTAAGAGAGGGTGAGAGTGGAAAACAGGGTGGGGGTGTTCGAACATGATATTGTCGGGTTGATTGTTGGAGGAATAACATACGAGTCATTTCATACCCCCCATAGGAGACATAGTCTCTATTGAATTCACAACACCTGATAGACAGTATTTTTATGGGGAAGATGAATTCTTCTAATAATTAATTTAATCTTAGAAAACCAAAAGAATAATAAAATGAAAGTTAGGGGGATGACCGCACTTGAATTTCTGATGAGTTATGGTTGGGCTATCCTCATAGTATTAGTTGTCGGATTTGCCATTTGGCAACTCGGATTTTTTCGGTCGAGTGGGGGAGGAGCAATAAGCAACGGCTTCCAGGGGCTTAAACCCCTGCTTCCCAGCTGTAAAATGGGTTCAGACGTTTTTTTCCCAGAATCCTTTGATTACAATGGATTCACATGTCTTTTTAAGAACACATGGGGAATTGACGTACAAATCCAACACATTGCTTTTAGTGTGAATAACATGACTTGTCAGAAAATGATTGTTGAGTATGAGGGATCAGCAATTTCAAGGGACTGTGATGATGAAACCGCCTACTGTCCAGACTTGGCGTGCTCTGGAAGTGAGTGCATTCAATCTAGTGGGCCTTTAATCATTCCAAGACAGGCAACATTCGGAGTATCTGTTGTGAGTAATCACAGTTGGCATGTGCAACACTCAAATGAGCCGTGCTGGTACATTAATTGGGCTGAAAAGTATAGTATACCAATTGACATAGTCTACTCAGTGAATATTGGAGGTAAAACAGTAACAAAACACAGTGTGGGGGAGATATTCATTAGTGGTGAGGTCATGTAGTATATGATGAGAAAACGCATGCAGTCGACCAGGGAATATTTAATAGACTATGGATGAGTAAAAAAAGGGGGTTAAACTTTCATCTGAATTCGAATCTCATCCATGATTTTCTTAATGCGCTCGTCAGACTTAACGTCATATGCGCTATGATAGTAATCTAAAGCCTCCCTAAACTGACCATTCAACCTGAACAATACACCCAACGCCTCATAAGCTGGAACATAACTTGCGTCAGCATCAATGGCACTGTGATAGTCGTCTACAGCACGCTCAAAATCCCCTAACAGACTATAAGCATTCCCACGCGACACATAAGATTCAGGACGACCGGAATCCACCTTTAAAACCCCATTAAAAGATGAGACCGCATCATCAAACCTCTCCAAATCCAACTGGATGACACCCTTAAGATATAAGGCTTCAACACTTTTTGGAAAAAGCGAAAGCTCCCTCTCGACACACGGAAGCGCTTTCTCAAACTTGCCTAACCTGCGGTAACACAGACCCGTCTGATACCACAAGCCCTTGGAATCAGACTTAATCTC
>CAZZFH010000367.1:0-2766 GCA_964653295.1 uncultured Candidatus Bathyarchaeia archaeon
CTAAGCTTTGGCAGTTCCTCAGCGATTCGGCAAGTGTTGGCCGGAAGTTCAAGAAACTCTTCGTCTATGTTCCCAATGGCTTTGAGGAGAAGGCTTTGGGGATTCTTGAGGGGAACGATATCGAGTATGATGGGCTAAGGGGTTATAGTATTGAGGATGGTTGGCTAAAGATTCATCCAATAAAGACCCATGATAGCCCACACGACCATCGATAACCCATTTTTTTCAACCCACATATACTAAATACAGGAAACACTATCCAACATCGAAGAAGATGACCCACGAGCTTCTCATCAAGAACGGCATTATTATTGACGGCACTGGTGCACCATGGTTCAAGGGAGACCTAGCCGTAGACCATAATAGGATTGTCGAGATTGGGCGAACTGAGATCGACGCGGAACAGGTTATTGACGCAAAAGGCTTGGCGGTTTCTCCGGGATGGATTGATATTCATGTCCACGCTGATCACACGATACTTGGGAACCCTGAGGGATTGAGCTATACTCATCAGGGGATTACTACGGTCACCATGGGGAACTGTGGATTATCCACGTATCCGTTATCTGATGAGCACAGAGATGACTTGATTGAGTATATGAAGCCCTTCACAAGCGGGCTACCCATGGAGTACGACTGGACTGACCTCATGGGATTCAACCAGAAGATCAATAGCCATGGAACCAGCCTCAACCTCGTACCATTCATTGGTCATGGGAGCATCAGGATAGCAACCATGGGATTCGATAACCGAGCCCCAACAGCCTCAGAGCTAAAGACCATGAGACAGTATCTCAAGGAGGCAATGAAGCAGGGTAGTCATGGTATGAGCACTGGGTTAGGGTATCCACCGGGATTGTATACAGAGGACTCAGAGCTTGTGGAACTGGGAAAGGTTCTGCGCATGTATGGTGGCATGTATTCGACACATATGCGTGGAGAAGACAGCAACCTCGCTGATACCATAAGGCTTGGACATATGATGCAGATACCCATACAGGTCTCGCATCTAGGCAGCAGCTGCGGAGGCAGAAAAAGCCTCTCTGGGCACCACGAGGAGACCACATTGAAGAGGATAGATGAGGCTAGAGAGAAAGGACTGGATATCACAGCAGATATCTACCCATACACTGCGGGTTCTAGCCTGTTGAGTCAGGTTATCCCTGATTGGCTTCATGTTGGTGGGGTCCCTTGGATGCTTGAGAGGCTCCACGACCCATTGGTCCGAGAAAGGATGGGAGAGGAATATGAGGAGATGGGGCGAGACTTTAGCAAGATCATAGTCTCTTATGTGAAGACCCCGGGAAACAAGGACATCGAGGGCTTGAGTATAGCGGATATCGCTGATAAGTGGAACAAAAGCATCGTTGATACTGTCTGTGAGTTGATGATTGATGAACGTGGGGAAGCCATGAATGTAACATTCTGGGGCATAGAAGAAGATGTGGACACATTGGTCCAGCACCCAGCGGTAATGCCATGTAGCGATGGCTGGCTCCTCGCACCAACTGGCTCACTTGGGGAAGGCAAACCACATCCAAGATGCTATGGTGCTTTCCCAAGATACTTGAACCAGTATGTAACTGAAAAGAAAATTCTCAGACTGGAGGACGCTGTGCGCAGGATGACCTCCATGCCCGCCTCGAAACTTGGACTACAGAATAGGGGAGTGCTGAAGGAGGGCATGAGAGCGGATATCACCATATTTGACCCCAAAAAGATACGGGACAAATCAACCTTCTCTGCACCCCATCAATACCCTGTGGGCATCAGCCATGTGATAATAAACGGCGCCATAACCATTGAAAATGGAGAACACACAGGCGCACTCAACGGAGAAATATTACTCAAATGAATCAACAACCTGAGACCACCCTAGACTTCCTCGGCACAGGCGGGGGAAGATACGTGATGATGAGCCAGCTCCGCAGAACAGCAGGGATCAGGCTCACAGAGGGTGAAACGCAGGTTCATATTGATCCGGGTCCGGGTGCCTTGGTGTTTAGTAATTGGGCGGGGTTGAGCCCCTCAAAGCTCAAGGGTTTGATAGTTACACATTGTCACCCTGATCACTACAATGACTGTGAGGTCTTTATAGAGGGGATGACCCGGGGCATCACTGTGAGGCGTGGGGTCTTGGCAGGCACTAAGAGTGTACTGCAGGGAGCTGAGGGAATTGGGCCATGCATCAGTGGTTATCATCAGCGAATAATCGAGAACCTAGTTATACTCAAGGAGGGAACCAGCTTCAAGGTAGAGGATCTAAAATTCACGGCTACTGATGCAAGGCACAGTGATCCTCACTCTGTTGGTCTCAGGATAGAGACCATGAACGGTAAAATAGGGTATACCAGTGATACGAGGTTCTTTCCAGAGCTTCCTGCGAGCTATATGGATCTGAGGTTGCTGATCCTTTGCACTATGTGGCCTAGGGGAAAATCCAACAGGATTCATTTGAACACCGATGATGCCCTGAGGATATTGGAGGAAGCTAAGCCAAGGGCATGTATCTTGACTCATTTTGGGATGAGGATGCTTAACGCTGGCCCAGAGAAAGAGGCTGAGTATCTATCAGAAGAGACAGGGATACCTGTTTACGCAGCAATGGATGGATTGAAGGCTAACCTAGGAGAGAAGATTACCCTCAAGGGTCCTGGGAAGTCAGATGAGTCTATTGAGATTGATGGATAGTTATCTGAGTTGTTCTTCAGGTTTCTCTCTAAAGGTCTGATTCATGGTTGATTGTATCTGAAAATATATATTGAA
>CAZZFH010000368.1:0-2762 GCA_964653295.1 uncultured Candidatus Bathyarchaeia archaeon
CTGCTTATCAACTGCACCTTTAGCTCTGGCAACGCAACCATAACCTTAAATAAGGTTTAAACATTTAACCATACCGATTCAAATGGAACCGGAGACGGAACCGGAGACAAAGAAGCCGACCACAATCACCCTCAAACTCACGATACCGACGCAGGAGGCCGTCATACAGGGCATAAAACAGATGTTCCCAATGCTAGAGGTAGAAGTCGAGGCTGAAACGGAGGAAAAGCCCTCTGAGCACCCCCAATAAGCGGTACTACCCTCAGGTGATATGAAATGCGCTTGATGATCCTGACGGACGCTATGGTGGTAAAAACTAAGCCAACCGCATACGGTAAGGTGGCGTTCAACATCTTCAAAGGAATCAAGGATAGACACCAGGTAGCCCACCAGCCCATGTTGGGAGCGAATAAGCTCGGTCTGTTCACTCACGACGGGCTGCTGGTTTACCCCTCCGGCGACATGGAGTTCGGGGAGGATACCCTAGAGCGGAACTGTCTACACCTCAACGCGGACGCCGTGTTGACGCTGAAGGATCTGTACGTTTTCACCAAGATTATGCAGCAGCCCTTGGAGTGGATTCCGTACTGTCCAATAGATCACTCTCCTATCAGCCCAGGCATAGTCGAGAGGCTGAAGTACGCCTTCAAAGTCGTCTCCATGAGCGAGTTCGGCTACAAGGAGTTGAAGAAGGAGGGCGTAGAGAGCACCCTGATACCTCACGGCGTCGGAGACGAGTACAAGATGCTGGAGGACAGAGCCCTATGCCGCAGACGTTTCCACATCCAACCAGACGAGTTCGTTATAGGCTTCGTCGGCCTCAACCGGATGCGGAAAATGATCCCCAGAGTCATACAGGTCATAGCGGCGGTGAGGCACATGAACCCCGATGTCAAAGTCACCGGCTTCCTCTGGACCGACATAGACAAAGAAGTACCCCTGAAACCCATCATCCTATCCCACGGAATGAACGAATACATCCACTGGCCCAACCCAGAGATGTACAGGCAGGGCATACCTGAAAACCTGATGGTGGAGCTCTACAACGCCTTCGACTGCTCTTTATGTGTTTTACCTGATACACACATTAAATCCAATCCAAGCGTAAAACCTATATCTGAAATATCTGTAGGCGACAAAGTTTTAACCCATTCAGGAACTTATGAAAGAGTCAACAGAGTCTTCAAGAAGAACTATGATGGTGAAGTCTTAGAGATAAGCACTCTTTATAATACAATTCCCGTCAGACTCACTACCGATCATCTTGTTTTGGCGATAAAGAAACGAATACCAAATCCTAGGCTTGAAACGTACAAGGAAGCTATGAAACTAAGGAAAAAAGGTCTTGGAAATAGGCGGATAGCTAAAAAACTCAACATCTCTGAAGGAGTGGTTTCAAGTTGGCTTTATAGAGGCTTTAAACCTATTAAATGGAGAAACCAAGTGGACTATTATCATAAGAGGAAAGGTATCAAAGTTAAACCATCTTGGCACTTTGCAGAAGAGCTAGAAAAAGGGGATGTACTTCTATATCCAATAATCAAAGAAAAAGACATAGAAACATTCAAAATCTCAGATTATGTGAAAAACATAATTGTAAAAGATGAGTATGTTCATGCACAAGGAAGAAACCAATTTGGATCCACATTCATACATCCGAGGTCAAAACCAATCAAGAACACTCAGAAAATAGATGAAACCCTACTCAGAATCTTTGGATATTACGTAGCTGAAGGAACACCCTCTGCGGATCAAGTCATATTCTCTTTTGGAACATTTGAACAAGAATACATAGAAGAAGTAAAAAGGCTTATGAAGCAAAAGTTTGGCTTAGAGGCAGGGATAACCAACAATTCAAGGAACAGAACCCGTGTAGTGTTCTCAAGTTCAATACTGGCAAGACTGTTCAGAAGCCTTTTTGGTGACAATGCTAGAAACAAGAGACTCCCTGACTGGCTAGTACGATTATCCACGAAGAAGCTCCCTGACTTTATAGAGACTCTATGGAAGGGGGATGGTCATAAACATCAATACACTACGGTATCTGAACTTCTCGCACATCAAATATTCGATATTCTACTACGAATAGGCATTTTACCCAGCATATCTCATCTCACGCGGGGGGAATACATAATTTCTGTGAACGACCAAAGAACTAGAAAACGATTCAAAACAATAACCTCCTTGGACATTGACATAGACCCTAATAAGAAAACCCATAAACACGGGTGGTTAAGCAAAGAATTTGCTTTCATGCCGATACGCTCCATTAAAAAGGAAGAGTACAAGGGTCCAGTGCTCGACCTAGAAATACCTACTAGTGACACATTCGTTTCAAGCTTCATTCTCCACAACTGTGTCGGGAACGAAGGATTCTGGATGCCCGGAATCGAGTCCCTGGCAACGGGAACTCCCATCGTAGCCCCCGACTACGCCGCCGCCGCTGACAGAGTTGGACGCGGATGCGGCTACAAGGTGAAGATAAAGGACTGGACGTACAACAACCCCGTCGGCGTCAGGCAGCCCATAGTGGATGTAATGGACGCCGCCCGGAAGATCACGAAGATCATCAACGGAGACAGGGAGAAGATAGCGAAGCGGTGCCTCAGCGAGGCGAAGAAGTACAGGTGGAGCAAGATCATAGAGGAAAAGTGGCTGCCTTTCCTTGAGGATTGTGAGACGGAGCTACTTCCCCTCTACAGGAACGGTGAACTGATGAAGTGGGATAAGGTGATCGGGTAAATGAGTAAAATATCTGTGGC
>CAZZFH010000369.1:0-2761 GCA_964653295.1 uncultured Candidatus Bathyarchaeia archaeon
CGAGAACCCTGTGACAAGGAAGGCTTATACCCGCGTTCAGGCTTGGCGTTGGCTCAATCAGTGGTGTAGAGAGGTAGGAATCAAGGATCATATAGGAGCGCACACGTTACGGAAGACGTGGGGATACATGGCAAGGACACAGAAGAGTATCCCCATTGAGCTGATTCAAGCGAAGCTAGGACATGCCTCTCCCACAGTTACCAAACGATATATAGGCATTACGGGTGACGAAATCAACAGCGTAGAGGAAGCAGTAGAGCTCTAAATGTATCTCTATTGGACCGTTTACCCCCTTGACAGAGTCCTGTTTAAGGTGTAGGATGACTAGTTCTGTTGCTGGGAGGGGAGACTGAACTTGGTAGGGCCGTGTTAGCAAGAAAACATGTTGACGAGTTATATTGTCTGCGCTCTTTTTGGCGTAGGCGTTTACTTTTAGAAGGATGTGAGACAAACACAGGCATAGAACTAACATTAATACGAAGAATCCTTGTAAGGGGTTCCCCATAACAAGAAGGAGGTTGTGGTGGCGAGGAAAACGAAAGATAAGGTTATTTCTATAGTGTTTTACGGTGCGGTAGGCGTTTCAAGTATAGTAATTGGAATATTAGGATTTGTAACAACGAATCCCGACCCAGTTAATCCTGCGCTCGTTGGTGTTGGTATGGGTATTGTGGGGATGGGTGGGATTGTCGCCGGCGTCAGTCTGATTCGAAAGCGTTCCACTACGCACAACTAAGTCAAAGATGTATACCTTGCAGTCAGGTGTGGCTCTAGCCTTTTATAATTTCATTCTTGCTGGTTTGCATACCCTTTTTGTCATGTTCTGTATTATCAGAGACCCCAAGGATGAGAAGACAGTAGCTACAACAATCGAGCCATTCCTTAAGGCACAAGTTGTGCTGTATACCATCCTTGCTGGAGGTTTCCTTGCTTGCGCGAACATCTTCAACTGGTAATGCCTTGTTAAGCCTTCCATACATCACGACCCTGTCTTGAGTGTGTTTGTCACCACGCCAGCCGTAGCCAGTCTAGCCAGCCTCTTCGCCATGGTAGCACTAAGGACGTCAACTGTTCCGTTACTCCGACTTCTCACAAGGTGCTAACGCTTCCCTCAGACGGTAGTAGTTCACACATCGTTGAAAACAGAGTCCGAACTAGTTCGTCTATCTCCCCTATATACTCCGTGTTCTCTGTACTCCTCGCACCCAGCTCACTTGCTTCCCTCGCTACAGCGATCTGCGTAACGAGCTCCATGATCCTTAGTCCCGTTTGTGGGGTGAATTTGTCCTTATCCATTTCAGCCTCCTTTGCTTTGTTTCTATGGCCAAAGATAACGTAACAGCGGGATATTTAGCAATTCCGAGAGAAAGCTCAAAAGGGACGCAAACCCCACCCTTTCCTAGCCCATATAGCACCATTTGAGCCTTCCTACCAGCGGTAACTTGCCCTGGCTTCTCAGCCGTCCGAGGGTCAGCTTTCCGTTGCTTGGATCTCAACACAGAAAAGTTGACTCTTCTATCCTTGTTTAGCTATCTTCTTCACAAGGAGGGGGATCATGTCGAATGCAAACGTCAATGGAATCGAAGTACCAGGATGCAAGGTTGAGTTCTCTAATGAAGGTCTGCTTACACTACATATTCAAGGTGACTTTCAAGAGCTGGACAAACTAAAATGCCTACCAACATCTAGCGACAACACATTTCCTATTAGCGCGGAAACAGGTCGCGTGTCTCTTTTGTGTAAAGCTTGTAGGCTCATCTCATTTGACCTCCACGGCCACGGGCCCCAGGGTCCAACAGGAGAGCAGCCAGCAGCTCGCCTGACCTTCGAGTTTAAGCCATAGCACTAAAGACAAACTAAAGCCCCTATAACCGCTAGTTCTGAGGCAAGCCCAGAGTGCCGTTGTTGTCTTTCTTGAGCTTACCCTACCCCTACCTAGCCCACTTGAACGAATGCGAGTATCTTTGAGGTGTGGCACTGAGGCAGGAGCGCGTAAGGGCGTGGTATACTGAGGCAAGGAGACAAGCATGAGTATATTATTAATTGTCCTTGCTTTACTGGTGGGTGTTGCGGGTGGTTGTTATTTAAATCAGGTAACACTGCAGGAAGCGAACCTTAACAACGGGGAGGGAGCATGAAGAAAGTAGTAATAGCGATTGTTTTAGTAGCAGCAGTTAGTATCTCTGGGCTGGCGGCGTTGGTCGATCACATAGAGAGAATGTTTGACCTCATAGATGAACATGGCGCGTTAGTCAGTCAAATACGGCTTTATCCAGACAAAGAAAGTCATGGTATGACTTGCTTCAAAATGCAGGCGATAGTTGACAGGATGGAACGGGAGCTTATCGCGGTGGTAGAATATGAACTATCAACAAAGCTAGCCCGGCGCACATTGTGCTTTGCCTATGAGTATGCAATGATGCAAGCTGGAACCGATGCAATACGTGATAAGGACTGGGTACAACTAGAGGCTATAACAAAATTCGGGAAATGGGTAATGTCAAAATTCAAGGAGCTACCTTGACACACAGGAAGACCCACAAATGAAAGCACCTATCGCAGAGGCAATCAAGGGCCTTTCCTTTCCGATCCTCTCAGGTCAACGCTACTGGCTTCCTTGACCTTCCCCCTACGGCGCCGCCGGTGCACGGGCCTATAGGCCCCCTTTGAGGCTCCTGTAGCCTAGTGGCCTGAGAGTGATGTTTAACGCTCTGAGCTCGTACCTTTTGCTTGCGCCGATCTCAACAGGAAAAAGTTGAAT
>CAZZFH010000370.1:0-2747 GCA_964653295.1 uncultured Candidatus Bathyarchaeia archaeon
GGAAATGTGCCCGTGCTTGTATACGGAAAAGGAAAGGATAAAGTGAAAAGTTTTGACGAGGAGTCTGCAAAGGACGGGTCATTGGGAAGCAAGTCTGGCTACGGTCTTCTCAATTATATATTTGGAAAGTAATGATTTTTTACCAGATAAAGCGAATTCTATTTAGATATGATAGTCAAAAACATGAGAATAAGGAAAATATTTGCCACGAATTCTAAGCCCACGATCGAGATAGAGCTTAAGACGAATAAGGGCACTGCGATAAGCCAGGTCCCGATAGGCACGAGCACAGGAAGGCACGAAGCCATTGCTTTGCCTGTGGAGGATGCTGTCAGGAAATTCGCGATGGTCAGCAGGTACTTCAGGACAAACGAATTCTACAACATTGAGGATGTTGATATCACACTCCATTCCATGGACAAGAGCGATAACTTCAAGGAGATAGGAGGAAATGTCGCTTTGGGTATATCATCCGCATTCCTGAAGGCTTTCGCCATGGAAAAAAGGTTGGAAGTTTTCGAGTATGTTTATGGGATAGTATCGCAGCAGAGGAAGAGAGACGGCGAGGAGATATGTAAGCCGAAAATGCCCATGCCCATATGCAACATGGTCGGCGGGTGGAAGGGACAGAACAAGAATTCGCAATCGAACATACAGGAATTCCTCTTGTTCCCGGTCACACAAAAGTCGTTCTCATGCACTGTGGGCAGGATGGCTGACGCATACCATGTGATAGGCAACCAACTGGAAAATGAGGACAAGAGTTTCACTTATGGTAAGAATCTGGAATCTGCCTGGATAACGAACCTGTCCATAGAGGATATATTGAAAATCATGTGTAGGATTGCAAACCGGAATATGTTCAAGATAGGGATGGACGTTGCTGCGACCAACCTATGGGACAGGACCCATTATGTGTATAATAGAAAGACGAAAGACAATGAAACAGTTGAGGAGAGGATAATAAGAACGGAACAGCTGAACCTGATGGAGGACCTGGCAAGGAGGTTCGGGATAGGATATATAGAGGACCCTTTCGAGGAGGAAGATTTCGTCTCGCATGCCACCCTAAACCAACATCTGTCTCCAAAAGGGGTTATGATATGCGGGGACGACCTTTATGCGACCAACACAGGCAGGCTGGAAATGGGGATAGAACACAAAGCAACAGGATGTGTGATAATAAAGCCAAACCAGGTCGGCACTATAACGGACACTATAAAGTTCGCAGAGATGTCCAGAAAAAGCGGGATGAAGACAGTGATGTCTCATAGATCTGGCGAGACAGGCGACAACTTGATATGTCATCTCTCAGTAGGTCTGGGTTGCGATTATGTAAAATTAGGGATAAGCGGCGAAAGAACATCAAAGATAAACGAGATGATCAGGATAGAGGACAAAATGATATGAGTCAGGAAAAAATATAATCGAGCGTTACCAAATTTAATAGAGTGTTTAGATGTCTGTATCGATATTGTTCGCGTCAGTCGGGCTCATAATACTGCTCGGGTTTGTAGGCAGTTATTTTTTCAAGAAGACTATGATACCTGATATCATATGGTTGCTCGTGTTGGGCGTGATCATAGGACCGATCTTCAACCTAGTGGACAGGGCGTTTTTCATAGAATACTCGCCCTTCTTGACATCCTTAGCCATAATGATAATACTCTTCCAGGGTGGTATACATACCAATATATACTCCCTGATAAAACAGTCTTCCAGATCACTGCTTCTAGCTGTACTCGGGATAATATTCTCGATGATAGTGTGTTCGGCCTTCACTTACTATTTCCTCGGATGGGAAATAATGAACGGGCTGCTTCTTGGAGCGATGCTGGGAGGTTCGAGCTCGCCAATAATAATATCGCTTACAAAGAGGCTGCCGCTTGATGATGATTTGAAGACATTGATGAACATAGAGTCGACATTGACTGATGCGTTTTGCATAATAGCTGCATTGGTGGTGGTCGATATAATGGTCATGGGCAGCTATTCGTCTCTGGATATAGCTAAGGGAATTGTAGGCACATTTTCCATAGGGGCCGTAATGGGATTCATAGTGGGCATGATATGGATAGGGGGACTGTCAAGAATCAGAGGCAAGGAATTCGAATACATGCTCATAATTTCTATATTGTTATTGTTGTATTCTTTCGTTGAGAGCATAAACGGCAGCGGAGCCATAGCATCTTTCGTTTTTGGAGTTGTCCTGGCCAACAGCAAGGAGATAGGGGGGATGCTCAAGATCAAAAAATCGAAACTACGTTCGGAGATAGGACATTTCCACAATGAAGTGTCATTCCTTGTTAAAACATTTTTCTTCCTGTATCTGGGGATAATATTGACATTGAACAGCTATTACGTAGTCCTTATAGGAGTGATGCTGACTTTCCTCTTGCTCATAGCGAGGATACTGACAGTTCAGATATCAACTTATGGAAGTAAGATATTGCCTGAAGAAAGATACATAATGAGCACATTCATACCCAGAGGATTGGCGGCAGCGGTCCTTACTCAGTTGCCTATAATATATGGACTCTCGAATCCTGACATATACACCGACATAGTTGTCAATGTGATATTCATAAGCATAGTCGTCACCAGCATATCAGTCATACTGCTAAAAAAGAAGATGAGCGAGATAAACCATTCAGGAAAGAGACGCAGGAAGAAAAGGAAGAGATGATATTTCATCAAAATTTCATTCAAGTTCCTTCAAGACCTTTCCCTTTATTCTCGCATGTCCA
>CAZZFH010000371.1:0-2746 GCA_964653295.1 uncultured Candidatus Bathyarchaeia archaeon
GGGAGAACTCGATGCTATCCAAAACCTAACAGAGATCGAGGGAGCAAGTCAAGCGATTAAAAAACTCAAGGAAAAAGGCCTCAAACTAGCCATACTTACTAGAAGCCACCACGCGTATGCTGTTCAATCACTCCAAAAGCTTGGAATATATGATGAATTTGATATTATACTTGGAAGACACGAGACCCCAGAGCCCAAGCCTTACAAGGGGGCTATCGATCACACGGTCAAGCTCATGAACCTAACCGTCAACGATGTAGCCATGATAGGCGATCACCAGATAGACAGGGATAGCGCCATCAATAGCGGGTGCCTATTCATTGGGGTTGCGACAGGGCGACGTGGATTGAGAAGCTGGAAGGATGAGATACCTCCAGATCATTTACTGGACTCAGTCGTAGAATTACCCGCGTATCTAGCCTCAAAAGGGCTCATTTAATCACAAACATTTTTAACCAAACCATTATCCTATAGACTAAATCCCGTATTATTCAGGTGATAACATGAGCAAAGCAGATGAATATCAAAAGAAAATGTCACAAGCAAAACAGATACTCAACATGATTGCAGACGATAACACTACCCCAAGAAACATCAGGAGAACCGCCAAGAGCGCAGCCGACATGCTCGATGACCCAAGCCTGAGCATCGCAGCAAGGGCGGCAAACAGCATAAGCGTCCTCGAAGAGATAAGCCAAGACCCCAACATGCCCATGTATAGCCGGACAAGAATCTGGAACGCCATCAGCGTCCTAGAGGGAATCCGAGACTAGTTCCCTTTTTCTGATTAATAGTCTTTTATTACATTTTTTCGTGGAAAACTATTCCTTTTTTATACTTCATTATCCCAGCATATTGTAGGTGGATTTATGGAAACTTATACCCTAGAAACACCCTGGTCAAGAATTTTAACATGGGAAGACATGTCAACATTGGCAGTCTGCCTTGCCCTAGACCTATTGGATTATCTGGTTCCTTTCATGGCTGTTCCTTTATATGGGGATATTTTGGATTTCGCGGGTATTTCTTTCTGTATTCTATTCTTTAATTGGATGGGATCAATTACTATTCTGGAGCTGATTCCCGGTCTGGACGTACTTCCCCTCTACAGCATTACTTGGTTAACATGGTATCTGAACACCAGTCGAGCCCGGAGAAAGAAGCTAGAAGAAGAGCTAGCGCAGTGGAAATAGAGCATTAACCCATAACCATGCTCCACAAGAACCTAAAAACACGTCTCCATTTTGGCATCCATGAAGCTATTGGAGCTATTCAAACCCGAGATATGGCTAATTACCCTCGCAGTTCTGATATTTATACCCATGAGCCGGATTCTAGGACAAGATAGCAACTTTGCTCTCTTCAGATTCGGATTAATGTTCGCTTTTTTGATCGCTGGGATCTATTTGTATGCTTTTTTTGATATGCGTTGATTCTTTTCCTTGTTCTAATATAATTTTGATTATTCGTTAATTGTATCATAAGGAAATGGTTTTACACACGTCTTTCCTATTTAAGGGGACGCTCTGTTGAGATACATAGTTATAACTACGGCTCGAAACGAGGAAAAAACAATAAAATCCGTAATTCAGAGCGTATCAAACCAAACAATTAAACCAGAACTACACATTATTGCTGACGATTGCTCAACAGACGATACAGTAGAGATTTCACAGAAAAACAGGGCAACTGTATACGAGACAAACAATCCCCGGATACCATATAAGGGTCATAATCAAGCCTTGGGTTTCATTGGCGCTATAAAATATGCAACAAAGTTATTGCCTGATTGGAATTATGTTTTGAAACTTGATGCTGATAGCGTAATTCCCCGAAAATATATGGAGATACTCTTGGAAAAATTCGAGAAAAATCCAAGGCTCGGGGTAGCTGCAGGGATACCTTACGGGGTTAGTGCGTTGCAGGGGAGAGTGACTGACGGTGCGAGGGTAATCAGTCGTGAATGTTATGATGCGATTGGTGGGTACCATGTCAGGTTGGCTTTTGATAGCCATGCTCTCTTATTAGCCAATCAATATGGCTTTGAGACCACTACTTTTAATGAAATAAAATATACAGAGTTGCGTCCCGCGAAAAAATACAGCAATCAGGCTTGGGTCCACCTCGGCATGGAACGGAAAACAATGCATCTCCCCCTTTATCATACCTTTATGGCCTCGCTGAAAAACGGGGTTACGGGGTCTCCGCCGATATTGAATTTCTTTCTCGCCTTTTTTGGTCATCTTTTGTATATGCCCAAGGTTTATGATCCAGAATTGGACAGGGAATGGGTCAGACGATACGCTATTTACGAGGTGTCAGATTTCCTTCACCGTTATCTAGGCTAATTTTGGCGTTTTTTTTACAGAAGGGTATTTTATTTAGAAGATACGTTGATTCATAAACAGGTTTAGATCATCATGTGTGGGATATTTGGATGCATTATTCGTGAAGGAGAGGCGGTCAAACTAATAACCGATGGCTTGAAGCGCCTCGAGTACAGGGGCTATGATAGCACCGGCGTAGCGATAATAGACAATAACGAGATGGACATCCGGAAGGATAAGGGTAGGATCGAGGATGTTGTACGTGATCTTCGTATTCTCGAGATGTCTGGTAAGATTGGGCTTGGGCATACTCGTTGGGCCACCCATGGTGCTCCCGCGATGGAGAATGCTCACCCTCATACGGATGGTAGTGGGTCTATTGCCTTAGTCCATAATGGGGTTATCGAGAATTATATGGA
>CAZZFH010000372.1:0-2743 GCA_964653295.1 uncultured Candidatus Bathyarchaeia archaeon
CTAACGACAGTACCCTCTAGGGTCCTCCCCCTCACGGCCAATGAGCCGTGGAATGGGCAGTCCTCTTCCTCGCATTCGAGTTCAGGTCTCTTTAGAGTCATCAATTTTGTGTGTCCCTTACCATTTTCTTTTGATCTTTTTCTTAACCCGGTCTTCGGGTCTTCCCATGAGGGCCTTGCCCTCGACTTTGACGGCAACACCGTCGAGGAGGAACTTAAAGACAGCGTCTTGTTTGGCTATCTTGTGTGTTCCCATGCCTCTGATGACGAGAGTCTTCATGGTCTCGTCGATCACTTTTCCCCTGATTCCGATGTTCGCCGGGTTGCTGTCGTTCAGCACCTCGGTTTCCAGTCCTATGATTTCGTTTTGAAGGATGTTCACTGGCTCAGGGGGAACCAGTTCTGTTACTCCTCCTCGTTGATGACTGTCAAGATCCTGGCGATGGTTTTTTTCAGGACTTTTGTTCGTCCTGGGTTCTCAATGGCACCGCCTGCCTTGATCATTGTCTGTAGTTTTGTCAGTTCAGTTCTGAGTTCTTGGAGTTTCTCTTCCTTATCCTCGTTTGACATTTCACGGATTTCTTCCATGCGTAGGATTGGCATTATTACTCTTCCTCCTCAGTATCTGGCTTTTTCTCGGCTTCTACCTGCTCCTCTTCCTCGGGCAAAGGCTCTGGTTCAGGTTCTGCTTCGACCACTTCTGGCTCAGTTTCTACCTCTGTCTCAGTTGGGACTAAATCAGATTCAGGGGTTTCTACTGGTGCTTCTGTCTCAGGCTCTGGCTCCTCGACTGGGGTCTCCTCTACAGCTTCAGGTGTCTCAAGTACCTCTTCTGCTTCGGCTTCTACCTCGGTCTCAGGCTCAGGGGTCTCCATTTCCATTTCTGGTTCTTCCTCAACTACCGCTTCCTCGATAACCTCTTCAATAGTCTCAGCGGCCTCGGGTTCAGTTAATGAGACTGGCTCCTCGACTGTTTCAACTACTACTGGCTCGATGGGTAATTGGTACTCGATCTCAGGTAGCCCGGATAGATCTACCTTGTCTGGGAACTTTGCATCGGGTGCAACAATGTGTACTGTTACTCCGAGAACTCCTCTCTTCATCTTGACGTGGATCGTCGCTTTTTTAACATGTTTGAGAGCTGGATCTCCAGACTTTGGTACATATCCTTCTACTACTTTTTCGAAACGTGATCTTGCGCTCCTGAGTGGACCCTTAAGGATGATTTCACATCCAAGTGCTCCACTCTCCATGATGCGGTTCAAGCTCCAGAAGACTGATCTCCTGAAGTGAACACCACGTTCGAGGGCATTCGCTACTCTTGATGCCATGATCATTGGGTTGAGCTCTGGTACCTCGACCTCGATTACAGTGATCTGCGGGTTAGACAGTCCTAGCTGTTCCTCGAGTTTTGCTGAGGCTTCCTTGATGGCTCTTCCTCTTTTGCCGATTACACGGCCTGGTCTCATGGCGAATAGGTTGATCTGGGCGCCGAGTGGTGTCTTTGTTAGTTGGATTCCACCATATCCTGCTTGCTCGTATTCCTTTGCAAGGAGCTCATCTACTTTGACACGCTCGATGCTGTCTCTAATGATTCTCTTGACAACTGACATTAGTATTCCTCGACTGCGACCTCAATGTGGGTCAAGTGTTTGTAGTATGGTGACGCCCTTCCAAATGCCCTAGGAATGAACTTCCTGATGACTCTGCCTCTGTGGGCAGCCATGTGAACTATTCTTAGTCTGTCTGCGTATAGGCCTTTAAACTCGGCGTTAGCCTCCACTGAGTCTAGTATCTTAATTATCTCTCCGGCTGCTTTCTCAGGGAATCGTCCAGCATCGTGTCCATTCAGTTGTTTCCGGTGGCCAATTTTGCCTCGGTAACGATAGTATGGCACTGCTCTTTTCTTGTCGATGACGTCCTCTAGGAATGTCTTTGCTTTGTCTAGTTTCATTCCATTGATGTGATTACAGATTTCTCTAGCTACTTTTGGTTTAATCCTGAGATCCCTACCGCTGGCTATAGCGGTCTTATCTGGGTCCAGCCCTTGTACTGAATATTTCCATGATGGCATATACGCACCGTTCGCCTACCTTGAATCGCGTCTTAATATAAAAACGTTGTTCAAGTATGTATTTTTTATATAATCTTATTACTTCGTCCTTACAATAATGTCACAATAATTCCTGACAACTGGTTTATCGGTTCCTATATGCAGAACTAATTAATCTAATTCTTATTAGAGAATATAGTAGTTAAAAAATAATGAATAAAAATGAAAACCCAGCTACTTGAGTGGGATGTACATGCTGCTACGTGATGCGCCTATACCTGGACGACCATGACGAACAGGGGTTATGCTAACAGCGTACTCTCCGAGATAGTGACCGAGCATTTTTTCGTTGATTTTTATCTCCCTGAACTCATTACCAGTATAGCAGTGAATCGTTTTACCAATCATCTCAGGCATGATAACTAGATCCCTTGCATGTGTCCTGACTGGTCTACTGTCATTCTTTCGGAGTTTTTCAAGTACTATTCGCTGTTCTTCACTGAGTCCCCGTCTGAGGCTTCTCCTCATCCTTGATGGGAGCATCCTGATGAACTCATCCATAGATATGGATTGTAGTTCCTCAACGGTCTTTCCTCGATAATTAAAGTCCTTGGGCATAATGTTTCACCTATTTGAAACAGGGGTTTTAAACCCTTAGTTTCTCCTCCTCTGTCGTTTACCGCTGTTGCGG
>CAZZFH010000373.1:0-2732 GCA_964653295.1 uncultured Candidatus Bathyarchaeia archaeon
TGCATCCGAGACACGCGAGTTTAACTTCCTAGCTGGCCTACAATCGGTACTCAGGGGTAAGTTCCTACTTTTACTCATCGTAGTTAGCGTCTTCAGTCTTGGGGCATTCAACTTTAGCTTCATACTCCTAAACGCAAAAGAGATGGGCATAGGTGACGCCCTTATCCCAATAGTCTATACCGTGGTCAATGTAACCCACACAGCGATAGCCATCCCCGCAGGAAGGCTATCTGATAGAATCGGTAAAGAAAGAGTTCTCCTCATGGGCTATGTTGCGTTTGTCGCTACTACCCTATTGCTTGCTGTGGCTCCTACTAGTGTACCCTCAGCGTATTTGATAGCGGCGGTATACGGTGTCTACATGGGCATAGTCGAGACTGTACAACGGGCAATGATCCCCGGTTATGTGGATAGTAGCCTACGTGGGACCGCATATGGTGTATATTACCTCGTTGTTGGTACCTGTTTCTTCTTCGCCAACTATGTGGTTGGGGTCTTATGGGAAACCCAAGGCCTGTTATACTCTAGTATCTATAGCGGGGTCTTGTCTATTGCCGCTATTATCGGGTTAAATATGCTGAATAACAGAAAATAAACTATTAATTACAGAAATAAAGGGAATAAGGAGATTATTTCTCCAATCCGCTCATCTTACGGATTTCTCTACCGACCTTCTCGATCTCCAGAGCATCACACTCTGCCATCAGTACATCGAACTTCTTGGCACCGCTCTTGCTCTCAGCGATCCATTTCTCGGCAAAACTTGCATCCTGCACAGCCTTCAAGGCTTTCCTCATGTTCTCCTCAACATGATCATCTATAACCATGGGTCCAATGGACATGCCACCCCACTTCGCGGTATCACTCACAGCGCGATACATGCCTCCGATGCCGCTTGTATAGATTAAGTCAACGATGAGCTTGAGCTCGTTACAGACCTCAAAGTATGCGCTCTCAGGTGGATAGCCTGCCTCAGTGAGGACCTTAAAGCCCCTCCTGATGAGCTGATCAACGCCTCCACAGAGGACCGCCTGCTCACCGAAGAGATCTGTCTCTGTCTCAATCTTGTATGTGGTCTCAAGGACACCTGCCCTGCCGCTGCCAATCGCCTTAGCGATAGCCAGTGCTTTCTCAAGTGCCTTGCCTGATGCATTCTGCTGGACTGCTACTAGGGCTGGTACGCCGAAGCCTGCCACATATTGGCTGCGCAGCTCGGATCCAGGGCTCTTAGGGGCCACCATGATTACATCGATGTTCTCTGGAGGCTTGATCTCACCAAAATGGATATTGAATCCATGGGCGAATTGCAGTGCCTTGTTCTCAGTCATGGCCATGCTTACCTCCTCACCCCATACAACTGGCTGAGCCATATCTGGCATCAGCATCAACACAATGTCTCCTTTCTGGGCTGCCTCAAGATGGGTCATGGGCTCCCAGCCATCCTCCTTAGCCTTTTTCCAGCTCTTACCGCCTTCACGCAGACCGAGGACGACGTTTACGCCGCTGTCCCTCATGTTTAATGCTTGGGCTCTGCCCTGATTTCCGTAGCCTAGTACGGCTACTGTTAAGTCATCTAATATTGATCCGTCGATATCTTTGTCGTGATATACTTTCATTTCTTTTTCACCATTATAGTTTGAGCCGTCCTTTCTCTAGGGCGGTGATTCCTGTTCGTGACAATTCCACGATGCCTATACTTTTAACATATTCGAGAAACTCTTCAAGCTCCCATGGATCTCCCGTGACCTCAGCCATGATACTATCGTCATCAATATCCAATACGAGTCCATGCTGACCGTTAATGTATTTTAACGCGTCTTCACGTGCCAATGGGTCTTGGGTACTGAGTTTTACCAAAAGCATCTCGCGTTTGATGGTCCTCAATGGGTCGAGACGCTTTACCTTGATGACCTCAACCATCTTCTCAAGCTGCTCAACGAGGTTGGCCAGTGTCTTGGCGTCTGCCTCGACGGTGATGGTCATCCTGCTGTATCTGGGGTCTTGTACTGTTCCTACTGCGATTGATTCTATGTTGAATCCTCTTCGCCTGAATAGGTTTGTCACATTGAAGAGGACTCCCGCCTTGTTCTCAACTAGAAAGCTAACTGTGTGGATTGCCACTAGTCAGCCTCCCATAACGTATCCTTCAATCCCATCCCGGGGGGGATCATTGGCATCACGTTCTCATTGGGGTCGATGGGTACATCGATGACTGTTGGAACATCAGCTTTGATTGCTCGCCTGACCGCTGTCCTGAAGGCGTCTAGGGTCTCAACTCTTACTCCCTCAGCGCCATAGGCTTCAGCGAGTTTCACCATATCGGGGTTTCCCTTTAGCTTGACCGCGCTGTATCTACGGTCATAGAAAAGGCGCTGCCACTGGGCTACCATTCCCAGAACATTGTTGTTTAATACAACCACTATGACGGGAAGTTCTTCCTCTACCGCTGTTGCTAGGTTGTTCTCTGTCATACCGAAGCTTCCATCCCCAGCGATATCGACTACTGGTACCTCTGGTTTGGCAGCCTTTGCTCCAATGGATGCCGGGAATCCCCACCCCATGGTGCCCAATCCCCCGCTCGTGTGGAAGGTTCTCGGCAGGTAGGCATCATAGTGGAGTGCTGCCCACATCTGGTTCTGACCGACCTCTGTTGTTACTATCGCGTCTCTCGGGAGCATATCCCTGAGTGCCCTGATGATCTTTGGTGCCCTGAGATATCCGTTGGCTGCATC
>CAZZFH010000374.1:0-2721 GCA_964653295.1 uncultured Candidatus Bathyarchaeia archaeon
GGTTGACACCACAAACCAGCGAAACGCTGCAAGACTAGGACAGGCAGGAAGCCTCATGTCACAGCTTCAGGCAGCAATAGCATTCTTCGAGCCTGAGCTAATGGAGATAGGGTTGGATGTTGTGGAGGAGTGGGTTAAATCCAACCCCTCGATAGCGTTCTATAAACATGCACTGGACAAGCTAAGGCACAACCAGAAGCACATACGCAGCGCGGATGTCGAGGAGATACTCGCCATGACCTCTGACCCATTCAGCGGCGCACCCACCATCTACAGCTCCCTCAACAACGCGGACCTATCATTCAAACCAGCTAAATCATCAACTGGAACCGAGATCGAGGTAGGTCAAGCCAGCATAGGTGGCTTAACCACCAACCCAGACCGAGATGCAAGGCGCACAGCGTTTGAGAACTATTCTGACGGCTACCTTGCGGTAAAAAACACCATGGCGTCAACCCTCATCACCCAGATAAAGCAGGATGTGTTCAACATGAGGGCGAGGGGCTACGAGTCCTGTCTCCACGCATCACTGGAGCCCGACAAGATACCAGTCGAGGTATACCACAACCTAATAGAAGTATTCAAGAAGAACCTACCCACATGGCACCGCTACTGGCGCCTCCGCAGGGAAATCATGAACGTAGACAAGTTCCACGTATACGACATCAAGGCGCCATTAACCACAGAGAAACCATATGTATCCTTTAAACAGGCAGTTGAATGGATCAGTGAGGGATTGGCGCCCCTGGGAGACGAGATAGTAACCCTCATCCAGAAGGGAGCATTGGAACAGCGATGGGTTGACCGAGTCAGAAACAAGGGCAAGCGTCAGGGAGCATTCACAAACGCGACAGCCGAGACCTATCCTTTCATAATGATGTCTTGGGCGGATGATGTGTTCAGCTTGAGCACCTTATCACATGAGCTTGGACACGCATTACACAGTTACTTCTCTTGGAGAACCCAGCCCTATATCTATGGGCGATACACGTTGTTTGAGGCAGAGGTAGCGAGCAACTTCAACCAAGCCATGGTAAGAGACTACTTGTTCCGCACACAAACAGACAGGGAGTTCCAGATCGCATTGCTGGAGGAAGCCATGTCCAATTACCATAGATACTTCTTCATCATGCCAACCCTAGCAAGATTCGAGCTAGAAACCCATACAATGGTTGAGGAAGGCAAACCGCTGAGCGCCGACACCATGATCGACTTGATGGCTAGGCTATTCAAGGAAGGCTATGGCGACGAGGTTGAGTATGACCATGACAGGATCGGCATCACATGGGCGCAATTCGGGCACATGTACAGGAACTACTATGTCTACAAGTACACCACAGGCATCAGCGGAGCTCACGCATTAGCCAAACCTATACTAGCAGGCGACAAAGACGCAGTCAAACTATACCATAGCTTCCTCAGAGCAGGTGGCTCAAGGTATCCCACGGAGAACCTGAAGATGACTGGGGTTGATCTAACGAAGCCTGAGCCAGTTGAGAGTGCTTTCCAGTACCTTGCTGGTCTGGTTGATAGGCTGGAAGAGTTGTTCAGCTAACCCCCTCCCCACCTTTTTGGTAGAAAAGTATTAATTGTATACTTTTCTACTATATTTTGTGTCTACAACAGTAAAAATAAGCAGGGAATACAAAGACCGCCTTGATAGACTGCAAGCAAGCCTATTGATAGCCACAGGCAAGAAAATCTCACAGCAAGAACTATTGGAAATGCTTGTCCAATTAGGAATCGAGCTTGAAGACGAGCTTCAAGAGAGAGTATCGGACGAAACAGAGACACTGCGCCCTGAAACCATTTCACGGATCATGAATATGCCCACAGATTGGGGCGTCGAGACCAGCGAGGATATTATCGATAAGACCATCTACGGTGAACCCGAGTGAAGACCTTCATCGATACAGGTTTCTTCGTAGCGTTTCTGAATAAGAGAGACCAGAACCACAGCAGGGCTGTCGAGTTAATGAGAGAACTGTTAAATGGCGATTACGGTGAGCCGTCGACATCAGATTATGTGTTTGATGAAGCGGTAACAGTTGCACTTGTAAGAACACGGAGCTCAAAGATAGCGGAAAGCGTGGGCAAACTCATACTAGGAGAGCCTGATGCACAGTTCTTTAAAATGGAATATATTTCTGAGAGGGTTTTCAAGGAGGCGTGGAAGAGTTTCACTGGACTAGCGGAGCGTGGATTGAGTTTTACCGACTGCGTCACATTGGTTTTGATGCAAAGTCATGGGTTTGACGCCGTTCTCAGCTTTGACAGCGATTTCGATGGACTGGTTTTAAGATTATATTAATGACAAATCCTATTAAGAGACCCTTTACGATGAAACTATACAGATATTCATAAGTACGTTTGTTAAGAACACGATGAAAGCCTCATCACATTATGGATAATCTTTGTCTCATTCAACAAACGAGACCTTGAAAAGTAAATCAAATAAAAAACGAAACCATTGCTCCTATGGAGCCTTGGTCAATCAGTCCAGAGGCTTAGTACCTAGCTGGTCTGTGCTTCTTGTAGCATTCTTGGCAGTATACTGGACGTCCTTCCGTTGGTTTGAACGGAACTTCTGTCTCTTCTCCGCATTCTGAACAAATGACCTTGTGCATCTCGCGTGGACCGCGGTCGTTGTACCTGCGCCTCTCTCTATAACCCATATCTTTCACTCCTATTACGTGACTATACTTAGAATATTTCGTTAGG
>CAZZFH010000375.1:0-2717 GCA_964653295.1 uncultured Candidatus Bathyarchaeia archaeon
ACGATATTGACCTTATGAGGGAAACAAGAAGCTGGAAAGGCGAACGCCATGCACGCGGACTCAAGGTACGCGGACAGCACACAAAGACAACCGGTAGGACCGGCAGGAGCGTCGGCGTAAGCAGGGCAAGGGTAAGGCAGCAGCAATAGGTGTTTTGAATGGGAGACCCGAAGAAGAAACATAAGACATTCAACACCCCAAAACGCCCCTATCAGACCGAAGCATTAATGGAGGAACTCCGAACCATCGGAGTCTACGGTCTAAGGAATAAACGGGAGCTATGGAAAGCCCACACAGAGCTTAGCACTATGCGTGGCCGTGCCAGAGACCTACTTAGCCTAGAAGCAGATGAAAGGGCGAGAAGAGAGGAATCACTAATCAATAAACTCGCCCTACGTGGACTCGTAATGGAGAACGGTCGTCTAGAGGATGTCCTGACGCTTAGCGTTGAGGATCTCTTGGAGAGGAGACTCCAGACATATATTTTCAGGAGAGGAATGGCAAGCAGCTTCTTCCAAGCAAGACAGCTGATAACCCATGGGCACATCGCCATCGCTGACCGTAAGGTTACCTCTCCCAGCTATCAAGTGAAGATCACAGACGAGGAGACGCTGGACTTCGCGAAGAGTAGCCCATTTAATAACCCAGCACACCCACTACGGCGTGAGCTTGAGGTTGAGGAGGCTCTAGATGAAGAGCCAAAGAGGGAGGCAAGACAGCTTGAGTGAAGGTGAAAGATGGGCAATAGTCCACATATTCAGCAGCTTTAACAACACGATCATCCACATGACCGACCTAACGGGAGCCGAGACCCTCGGCATCGCAAGCGGCGGCATGTTCGTCAAGGCAGACAGGCTCAAACCAAGCCCATACGCAGCCATGAAGGCAGCACAACAGATCGTGGACATCGCAAAAGACAAGGAAGTCAACGCGTTCCACATCAAGGTAAGGGCACCGGGTGGCACAGGAAGCAAGACACCTGGACCAGGAGCGCAGTCAGCCATCAGGATTCTAGCCCGTAGCGGGTTTAGGATCGGAAGGATCGAGGAAAATACACCAATTCCACATGACGGTACACGAAAGCCGGGTGGACGTAGAGGCAGGAGACCTTAGGAGCAGAGGTGGGGAGCGCTTGAAAACAACCATAGTCAGCCTCACAGAGGACACCATACGGTTCCTCATTGAAGGAGCAGACACATCGTTCGTAAACTCGCTAAGACGGGCCATGGTCGCCGAGGTCCCCACGATGACCATAGAAGACATCTTCTACTTCGACAACTCATCCCTAGTCCCAGACGAGATTCTAGCAAACCGGATTGGGTTCACGCCACTGAAGACAGATCTCGATAGCTATGTTCTACCAGAGGACTGTGACTGTAACGCGGAGCTTGGATGCCCCAAATGCAGGGCAGTACTCACCATGGATGTTGAGGCTACAGAAAACTCTGTAACAGTATACAGCGGAGACCTGGTTCCCGATGACCCTAACACGGCCCCAGTCAGCGATAAAATAGTGCTGGCAAAGCTAGCAGATGGTCAAGCCATTCGGTTTGAGGCATATGCGCAGTTGGGTCAGGGCAAGGTTCACTCCAAGTGGAGCCCAGTCAGCATGTGTGTATATCAGAACATATCAATTATACCCATAACAGACAAGGCCAAGGCAGAAGAATGCGTAAGCGACTGCGATGACGCAGCTGTTATCGAGAACGACCGCTTGAAGATCATCGATATACAGAAATTCGAGTCATGCAAACGCTGCAGGGAACTTGTGCCAAGAGAACTCATAATGGAGAACCTGAAACCAGACGAATTCTTAATCACTGTCGAGAGCACCGGTGCACTCCCACCAAAGAGGATTGTAACCGAGGCAGTCAAGACACTGAAAAAGAAGCTGGCGGAGCTATCTGATAAAATAGATAAGGACGAGCTTCATGACGAGATCAGCGACTTCGATATACCAGATTTAGACGAGGGCAAGCTATACAGCGTGGGAACAGGAGACCTCGATGAGGATGAGGAAGGCGGAGATGACGCCGATGAGTTTACAGGAGGAATAGAATAATGAAAAACCAGACACTAATAGACACAATACAGGCACTAAAGAACGCCTCAGAGGAATCAGGAAAAGCCATCTGGAACGCACTAGCCAAGGAACTCGATACGTCAAAGCGTCGCCGCGTCGCCGTCAATCTAAGCAGGATCGATAGGCACACAGAGGAAGGCGAGGTAGTTGCGGTACCGGGAAAGGTGTTAGCTGCAGGCAATCTCTCCAAGCCAGTTAAGATCGCGGCTTTCAGCTTCAGCGAGGGCGCGGTTGAGAAAATCAAACTGGCGAAAGGCGAATACATGAGCCTTGATGAGCTTCTCGCTTCGGGTGTTGAGCCTAATCAGATACGTATAATGAAATAATCCCCGTTTCTAATACTATTTTACGTAATACATTGTATAATACCCTAGATTACACTGGGGCGTGGTTTTGAAAATTAATAATACCGTAGAAATTATAGGGTTAGCTAGCCTTGGCTATCTCTTCTTTAAGCCAAGCCTCAAGCGTATCCTTGTCTGAGCCCTTCATTAATCCAGCTACCTCTCCGTCAAGATCACTGGGGTCTATGAGCGCGACCCATCCATCCCCATAAGGAGCGTCATTGATAACACTCGGGTTACCTGATAGCGCGGGGTTGATCTCAACTATCATACCTGTTACTGGTACCTTG
>CAZZFH010000376.1:0-2709 GCA_964653295.1 uncultured Candidatus Bathyarchaeia archaeon
TCCGGATTATCATTGGGCTAAAATAAATCGGGTTTTTTCGACAGCAGAATCACCGATAAGAATCCCATTGTATGCAGTGAAAAATAGAGCAACATCCCAAAATTACCTCTTGATAACGCGATGATTATTCCGATACACGAGTAGACGACGAATAGGAATTCTGGTATTAGTGAGCTGTGGCTGATCTGGGTTCGTGGTTTCCAGCTGCTTTTTTCTATTATATTGTATTTTGGTGTACTCAAAAACTCTCCCCCCCTCGTGAATAACCCTCTAATCACTGATATGCTACACTCGATGCTCAGCCCTATGCTGGTTATGAACAAAAACAGATACTCTTCCACAAATCGAAGTACTGGCTTACGGGTCTTCTCCAAAAGGACCCCGAACACCGCTAACTGGCTGAGAACACCAATAGACCCGATGACCCCCATAGAGTTCAGCGCTTGGGTCTTTTGCCCCAGCATGAGTGCTGGCACAGATAACAGCATCAAAAGCATTGTCCAGAGGTACACCGAGTAACCATTCAAATGAAGCAGCGACTGGGTTTTCTGTTTGACCCCATAGTCACCCCTCAATACCTTGCCGAGCAGATTCCTACTACACTGTATACTGCCTTTTGCCCATCTACTCTGCTGAATCCTGTAATCCTCAATGATTGGAGTAATCTCTCCTGGCACCACTACGTCTCTAAGATAGACCCCTTTCCATCGATTCATCTGAATCCTGTAGCTGATATCCAAGTCCTCTGAGAGTGTGTCGGTCTTCCAGCCGCCAGACTCTATGATGGCTTTTCTCCTGAATACTCCACAGCTTCCATTGAAGTTTATGAAGAGATTTGATGCGTCTCTTCCAGCTTGTTCGATGTGGTGATGCCAATCCAGTGCAATTGCTATCGCTTTTGTCATTCCATTGAACTCTCGATTGATATGCCCCCATCTTGTCTGGACGAACCCGATCCGTTCGTCATCCTCCAGAACCGGTACTACCTGCTTCAGAAAATTCTTCTCGGGTAGAAAATCCGCATCGAGAATAGCTATGTATTTCGCATCGGTCTCAAACAAGCCCCTGTGCAGTGCTCCAGCCTTGTATCCGTCCCGGGTTTTTCTTCGCATTACCCTGATGTTGCTATGGTGATCGATTTTATTATTAATAATCTGGCTGGTCTCATCGGTGCTATCGTCTAGGATCAAAATTTCCAAAGCGTCTTTTGGCCAATCGAGGTTAATGGCTGAGTCTATTAGTCTAGAGATCACTTCTTTCTCATTGAATATTGGTAGCTGTAGTGACACTTTGGGGAATGACCTGAGATGTTTTCTCTTCTTCTCTGTGTATTTTCTCGATGACCATATGAGGTACAGGTTGTTAATCGTGTAGACCAGTATTAGCCCAGAGAATATGGTTAATAAATAACCAAGTAGGTCTGCTATTTTCTATCCCAGTAAAGAAGGAATAAAGTTATAGTTATTATTTTTTATAAAAGATTGATTAGACTTCCTCTAGCAAATCGATTATGTGAAGTAACGCGTTCGCTATTACAGCATTTTCCCAGTTCTCTGTCTCTGTAACCATTTGGAGCCCGAGTTTTATTGCCTCTACGCCCCTCTCTGGTGGGGAAACTGGGTCTACGATAATGTAATTTTGTGCTATGAAGCTAACCTTTGATAAAACTGTCATGCCTGGTTCTAGCTCATTAAATAAGACGTTTTCTCTGTTGAATAAAATGACTCTCCCATCTTTCATTCGACTGATTATGCTGTCGCCCTTTCCTTTTAATACCAAAACTGTTAGTTCGTCCCCCAAACTAGTGTCTGGTGTTGAATCCATATTAAACAACTTAAATCACATAGACATTTTCGACTCAGTTATATAATTAATATGGTAATTTTCTACATTTTTCCCGTTAATTATTGGCTAGAATGTACATTTTTTGGAATACCAGTGATCAACTGGCTTCATATCACTAGTGATATGCTTATATTCTCCTAACTTAATAGTAACCCGAATACGCAGGTGAGATGATTGTCACAATCAGCAGGAAAAGTACCCAGAGGATTCACAAGATACTATGTACTCTATCTCTTATCCGAAAACGAGCTTACAGGTAAAGACATCATTAATGAATCCATTCGACGCAGCGAAGGTGATTGGGCCCCATCACCCGGATTAATATATCCACTACTTGGCAGACTTGTACGTGATGGAATGATCGCTGAGCTTGATGAAGGAAAATTTACCATCACTGAGCTTGGTCATAAGGAGCTTGAGAAAAAGGATGAGTTTCAAGAAGAACTAGAGGGGCAATTCTCACTGGTCAACAAGTTGGGATTATCAATGTTTGCGGCTGGCAAGTTCTTGGCTGATGAGGCTATAGACCGAATTAGCAGCATATCTACAACGGCTTGGGATAAGTTGACAAATAGATCTGATGAGACGCAACGCAGATTCGAGGAAAAATATGAGCAGTTTTTACTCGAGGAGCTGGAGAGGCTAAAACAGAAAAAAACAGAGAAAACCCTTGTTTTTGAAGAAGAACAGTGATCCAAGTTGTTCTGGGTGCTCGGGGTTTTCGTTTTTCTTTACTAGATAATGTCTCACCTATGTTTGACAATAAACCATAAAACCCGGTGTTGCCGGGCTGCACTTTCTCTATTATACCTTTCGTACCGAAAAGAGTAATGTTTTTAAACATACAATGTGGTAGGGGTGGTG
>CAZZFH010000377.1:0-2697 GCA_964653295.1 uncultured Candidatus Bathyarchaeia archaeon
TGATTAATTTGAATTCTTGTATGTCTTTTTCGAGAAATATAACCCCATCAGAGAGGAACTGCTCCATGCTGAAATTAGTCGAGGTCGGTAGCCCCTCGGTAGTTAGGACTCCGGTACAGTTTAAGTTCTTAATTGTGTCAAAGATCTGGCTAATCAGGAACCTCTTGTGACCAGTACGAGACTCATGAATAGTGATGCTGGTTAATGGATCAATAATGACATGCTGGGCAGCGATCTTCTCAACAAGAATCTCTATCTCTTTTAATATCCCTAGCTCTAGTTTACCCCGCCTAGTATCAAATGGCTCGGCATACCCCTTGTTCTGAGGTATCATACGTAGGTCTAGTATCTCTAGTTTTTTCTCAGAGACTGCTTTCTCGAGGTCCCAGGTGAAGGATAACGCGTTTTCTATCTTGTCGACTATTGATTCTTCGAGTGAGACATAGACACATGGTTCTCCTCGGTTGATGGCGCTCATCATGTATTGAAGGCAGAATATCGTTTTTCCTGTGCCCGGGCCTCCGCATAGGAGTACTGTTTTTCCTCTTGGGAATCCTCCTGTGAGCATCTCGTTCAAGCCATTTACGCCTGTACTTAGAATTAGTGATTTTTCTGAGTCTACCATATTAGTAACGGTTTCTCTAATTCTGCTTTGCATATATACTTTATCATCATTTTTACATAACATCCTGCTTTTCTGTTATTTTATTCACTTTTTTCACTTGTTTGAACCTGTTAAATACTGGCTATGTATTCATTTTCCTATGTCTAATGAGTTTATCAATCTGAGTGGCGGTGATCCCGACGCTGAGGCGCCAAGGTGGGCTGTCGAGGCTACTATTGATGCTATCGGGAAAGGTGGGGCTTGGACCCATTACGCCGCGATGACGAAACATCCTGAGCAGTTCAAGAAAGCCGTGGTTGATTATTACAAGGGCTTTACTGGGGTGGATTATGATCCAAGCAATGTTGTCCCAACTGCTGGTAGCAGCGCTGCTTTGTATATTGCCTTGGCGAGCTGTCTGGAGGCTGGTGATGAGGTTCTTCTCTGGAACCCATACTATGCTGGACACAAATGGATCTTGGATGAGATGGGTGTGAAGATGAATCTGGCCCCATTGCTGCCTGAGACCAATTATCACCCTGATCTCATAGCAACCGTTGAGGCAATCACTGAACGGACCAAGGCAGTAATAATCTGTAACCCAGGTAACCCAACTGGCACTGTTTTCACTGAGAAAGAACTCAAGACTGTCACTGATCTGGCGATAGACCATGATCTAGCCATACTCAGTGACGAGATCTATCTCCACTATGTTTATGATGATCACAAGTTCATCAGCACAGCCAGCCTTGGGGAAGAAGTCAAGGGGCGCACCATCAATATCATGAGCTTCAGCAAGACTTTCAGCATGACTGGGTGGAGACTGGGCTACGATATATTGCCCGAGAGATATCTGGACAAGGCGAAACGGGTGTATAGGATGACAGGTCCGAGACCCGCTAACTTTGTCTATGCTGCGGGTATAGCGGCTCTCCGGGGAGATTTTGGGTATGTGGAGGAACGGCGCAAGATCTACGAGACTAGAAGGAATTACTTCTGCAGTGCAATCGATGACTTGGGTTTCCCTTGTCACTTGTTTGAGGGGGCTTTTTATGCTTGGTTTGATGCAAGAAGCACTGGGTTGAGCAGCGACGAGTTTGTTAATAAACTCAAAGAGGAGGAAAATTGTCTTCTTAGCCCGGGCAGCTGGTTTGGGGAGGGTTATGATGGCTTCATTAGGGTGCCCTTGGTCCGTCCTGTTCCTGTTCTAGAGGATGTCGTTGAGCGGGTAGAACATTTTGTGAAGGGTCTTTAACCCCTTTATTTTTATTGAGTGGCTTCATTATTCGTGGTATCTTGATTCGCAAACGTCAAACCATGAGAAGCAGGGACACCAAAAACCTACTTCACGAGTTATCCAAGGATTACAGAAATGTGGCTGCCAAGAAGGTTGAGGTAGCCGAGTTTGAGGAGAAGAAGGTCTATTTCTTTGATGAGAAGATCGAGTTCATCGAGGATGAGAACGGTTTGTATCCTTATCTGGGGGGCTCATATCTTGATGTTTTACCGCGTGTTGTGGTGGATATGGGGGCGATTAGTTTTGTCTGTAATGGGGCGGATGTTATGGCTCCCGGTATCGTCGAGGTTGATGAGTTCAAGAAGGGCTCATTGGTGGTTATCAGGGATATGTCCCACGGGAAGGCGCTCTCTATCGGGTTATCCCTCAAGAGTAGCGCAGAGATCGAGTCCAATAAGAAGGGCAAGGTTATCCAGAACATTCACTATGTGGGGGACAAGCTCTGGGAGAACGCCTCAGCGTAGATCCCAGTGGATCATCTCAATTTTTGGTAGATATAACACGAAAATTACTATCGCAGTAATCACAAAGATTAGTATGAATCCCCAGATGCTTAACTGGAATATGGTCCACCAGATACCGAATTTCTCGACCCCTTTCCTGTAGCTTTCGCGGTATCCTTTGACTGCCTCTTTAATTGCTCTTGGTATATTGCGTATTTTAGCGGGTAGTTGCTTGAGTTTTTCGCGGATATCCATGGGGTTCCTATATGTGTTGTATGAAGTAGTTTTAGGGTTTTATGGATGGTTTGTTGGATTACCTTTATATTGTAATGAATACATTTTCATATGAAACA
>CAZZFH010000378.1:0-2695 GCA_964653295.1 uncultured Candidatus Bathyarchaeia archaeon
GGGCTGCCCACCGGCTTCCTCATGAATATAATGTACTCTTGCTTTCTCGATTACATGCTCACGCATGAAGTTTACGCCATTGCTCATGAGCTCCACAGCGTCCAGAGCACTGATGCCGTTCTCAGGGTCGCCCGCACTGTGAGCGGTCCTACCGTAGAAGTGGACCTTGAAGCTGTTCATGGCGTTACTACTTCCTGTTCCAGCTGTGTTTGCGCTTCCCGGGTGATGAGCCAGAACTGCGTCTACTCCATCAAAGAGACCATCTCTGACCATCCAAATCTTGCCTACCAGAGTCTCTTCAGCGGGACAACCATAGACCTTGACGGTTCCACCGATGTTATGTTCCTCCATGGCAGTCTTCAACGCTATGGCTGCTGCTACTGCTCCTGCGCCATAGATGTTGTGTCCACATCCATGTCCTGGGGCGCCCTCCTTGACTGGCTCTTTGTAAGGTACGGCTTTCTGACTAAGACCAGCTAGGGCATCCAGTTCACCCAGGATGCCTATTGTCGGTCCTTTTCCGTTGCTCCATGTACCCATGAATGCTGTGGGCATCTCTGCGACACCTCTATCGACTTTGAATCCTGCTTTCTCAGTGACGCCTGATAGGTCCTCGGCGGTCTTGAACTCGAGTAGACCTAACTCGGCGAACCCCCAGGCCTTGTCGCTCCACTCTATGATCTTTTTCTCGTTCTCGTCTATCCATTGATAAGCGGTTTCTTTCAATTTGATCCAATATGGATACCGTATAAGGGTGTTTTAAAACCATCCACGGTCTATGGAGCCCATCTTGGGAGCCGTGACTGGACAGCCTCAAAGAGGAATCGTCCAAAACCAACGGTAATGGCACCCTGCATCAAATTAAAGACACCAATCAAGGGTAAAAGTCCAATAGCAACATCCAAAGGAACCCTGTAGATATTAGGCAAAACGTAGAGATTCACCAGAGTCATCACTAATATCCTTGAAGCCAACCCAGAGCCCCAAGATACATATTTTGATTTACCTAGCCTGTCTCCAAGATGAAGCCCCAATACGGTCGATAACTCAGCAGCCACTTTGATTGTTGCAGAAATAGGGTCTCCGCTTCGAGCCATAATCCCTACCCCAGCAACAATTGAGGTCATTACAGAGGATGGGAAACCATAGAGGAAGAGGCTTAACGCGATGGGTACCCCAGTGAAGTCAAACTTAAGGACCGGGTACCATGGGAAGGGTATCTTCAACCCAGAATACTTGAGAGTATAATCAAACACAATGACAAGGGCAGCCAAGATAGCCGTACCAGTCAACCGTACTGATTGATTCTCCTCGCTCATATCGCCACAACGACATTCTAGAGAATCAGAGGGATAAAAAACATGCTACCATAAACTAAATTGAAGATTCTGGATATCAGAATCTCTGATAGAGTAATAGGACTCCATGAAATCGAAATAAAAAACACACATCATATGATAATACGGTCTATACTGCCACCAAGTGGACAGGTGTCGCTGCCCAAAGACCTTAAATCAGATAAGAGGGGTAGAAGGGGTTGTGAAGGAAGTGCATCAACGCCAATATCAACCGGCGGAGTCGACGATCTCCGCGTTCTAATTCTGCGCACCCTAAACGATAATCAGCTTCTAGTCCTCAACGCAGTAGCCGAGAGAGAACAAAGCCTAACAAGCCTACTAAAGCAGTTATCACAAGAGTACCAGATACCCCTATCCACACTGAAGTTAAACGCGAGAATACTAAGAGAACTAAACCTAATCAGCTACGGCTCGATACGCGACAAGCGAACAGCCCAACTAGAAAGCTTAGGCAAATTCATTCTCAGATTATTACTCGATGACCCCAGGAGGGCGACGATCCAGTTCGCAGACTAGAAAAATTAGCTGTTTTTTACATCATTCTTTTATTATAATCTAAATACAATAACTAGTTAATGGATATACCTGACCCAAAGCACAGCGAGATTCTTAGAAATCTAATACTCGAATCCGAGCTAGAGCTATCTAAATCAGGTATATCTGTAGTAGACGCTGAAGAAAAGATAGTATACTGGAACAAACGATTCTTAGAAATCTGGAACCTAGAAGAGAAGGACATAACCGGAAAGACAAGAGCATCAGTTTTAGAGAAGGCCCTCGACCAAATATTGAACCCAGAGAGATTCCAAGAAACATTAAACATAGCATACTCCAACCGGGAATATCAGGGAATAGATACCATAGAATTCAAAGATGGAAAAACTATCGAAAGAAAAACCCTAGCACTTGAGAAAGACGGGAGATACTATGGCAGAATCTGGTTCTTCACAGATATCACAGAGCAGAAACAAAGAGAAGAAGAGATGGAGAATTATACCAGCCAACTCCAGCGAATGGTAGCTAGCCGAACCCAAGAATTAATCGAGGCAGAGAAGATGGCTGCCTCAGGCAGCTTGGCCAGTGAGATCGCTCACGATCTCAGAAGCCCATTACAGTCGATTCGTAACGCGGCTTATATGATGAAGAAAGACCCTGAGAAGTTCGATGTCGGGTTGGAGATCATTGAGAAATCCATAGTTAGGAGTCTTGAGATGCTGGAGACCCTCAGGGATAATATGAGAAAATCAGAGCCCAAACTAAGGCGTACCGATCTAAATAAGATAATAAATGAGAGCGCGGAGGAGCTACCCAAGCCAAACAACATTACAGTTACGGTA
>CAZZFH010000379.1:0-2691 GCA_964653295.1 uncultured Candidatus Bathyarchaeia archaeon
GTATGCAAGAGCGAGATAACAGCCTCGCTACACTGATTTGTCCGGGGAATTTTGGGGAACTGGGATGGATCAGGCTTGCCCTTGGCTCGTGATTTCTTCTCAGTAACAACGATGTTGAATGCCTCACTCACCAGCTCAACTATCTTATCCAACTCTTGAAGAGTCTCAAGAACTTCCTCTCGCTCGCCCCCTATCTCTACCTCGGATTCTCCAATGCGTATCTTGATCTTAAAGGGGGTCTTAACCATGGTATCACTGACACAAATCCGCTTTCTAATAAGGTGTAAGACCGTTTATAATACTTATGAGAGGAGAAATATGGATTAGAATTAGCCAAGCTTTGCCTTGATAGCCGCTTGAAGCAACCTCTGCACGAGCTTGGGCTGAGCCTTACCCCTAACCTTGCCCATCACGGCTCCCATCAATGGACCCATGGCGCTCATACCACGCTCAGCGATAAGCTCGGAGCCACCCTTAACCACTTCATCGATTATAGCCCGGAGTTGTTCCTCCTCAAGCATCTCCAAACCAAGCTTCCCTAGCGCCTGTTTTGCTGATTGATCTGGATGCTCAGCGAGATACTGCAGTAGCTCTGGTATCGATTCCTTCACAGTAGTACCTTGACTCACGAGCATGAATACATCTGATATAGCCTTGTCAGATAGTCCTTCAACTGGGACCCCATCCCTTCGAAGCTTGGTCATGTCCTCAGTCAATGTGACAACCAGTAATGTAGTTGAAACACCATCAGCGGCTAATGACTCAAACAAGCTGAGATAATCAGAGTCGATTATCTGGGTAGCCAATTTCTCGTTTAAATCGTATTCTTTCTGGTAACGAGCCAGCTTGGCCTCAGGCATCTCTGGAAGCCTGCCCTTGATATCCTCGATCATCTCGGGTGTGACTTGGACGGGTTTAATATCAGTCTCGGGATACATCCTCGCGGCTCCGGGTCTCGGGCGGGTAAACCTTGTAGTACCATCAGGGTTTGCTGACCGGGTTTCGGCTGGAACCCCGTCCAGAGCCTGCCTCGCCCTATCAACCACAGCGATGAGGGCTGCCTTGCATTTCTCCTCCAAATCAGCCACAATCACCACTGCGTCTTCTAGCTCTGCTGATACTGCTTTCCTGAGGCGATCAACCTCTTCTTGGGTGATCTTGTACCCGGGTAGCTCATCTGTATGGAATATCCCCCTGACCCCACCCATGAATTTGGCGTGGTCACTCATCTCGGTTCCCAGCCTCCTTTCTGGGCAAAGCTCCTTCCCAGTCAGTCTGTTGAAGCCCTTGAGCCTTACAGCATAGACTTTCCCACCATGCTTGAAGGCATTCAATAATATCCTTGACTCCGTATCCTTGAAGAGTTCTGAGACATCATGCAGATCCTTAGCCAAGTCTTCGGGTTTTACCCCCTTTTTCTTTAGCAAATCAGCGATCTCAAGTAATGTTGCTTGACGCTGAACCTCATACTCAACAATAGTCTCCAACATACCAAGGTCTTGAGCCCCCTTGATCTCAATAATGGCACCATTCTTGATACTGACATTGACATCTTGCCTGATAGTACCCAATCCCCTGCGGACCCTTCCTGTCGCTCTTAGTATGCTCCCGATGCGTGCAGCAACATTGTAGGCTTCCTTAGGAGTATGCATCTCAGGAGCTGTGGTGACCTCTATGAGGGGTATTCCTAGACGATCCAGCTTGTATGTGATAGTGTCACCGTCTTCATCGATTTTCCTAGCAGCATCCTCCTCGATAGCCACCTGCTCCAAACCATAGGTCTTTCCAGATGCAGTGATCTCGCCCCCCAAGCTGACAACGCTTGTTCGTTGGAATCCCCCAGTGTTGCTACCGTCAACAACGGTCTTGCGCATTATCTGCACCTCATCAACTGGAGCCCCATGGGTGAGAACGCTGAACTGCAAGGCGATATCTAGTGCCTCCGTGTCCAGTGGACCCGGTGGCTCCTCATCCATCTCCACCAAGCAATTGTTACAATGATTTGCCTCATAGATAATGGTCTTTCCTTTCAAGAACTCGAAGAGAGCAGCGGGATCTATCTCACCAAGCTCGCTCTGAGCCGGTCTAAGCTTCCTGACAAATGTATAATCTGGTTCGCCTGTGCTTAACTCGGGTGGGCATGCACAGAATAGCTTGTGTTTTGTGGCTAATTCTTGGTGGATCTCTATGCCAACGGTTAGACCCAGTTCTTTATAGTCCATTTAGCCCATCCTCCCAATGTAGGGGGTTCTAGGGTTCAACTCACCAACAAGATTAGTGAGCATAAGCTCCCGGACTTTCTCGGTATCATCTGTCTGCCCAAAACACCACTTGAGCTTAACGAGAGCAGTCTCCCCATGCATATCCTCCATGGGCACGGCACCCCTGTCCACAAGCTCCCTACCATGACTGTAGACATTCAGGTTCACCCTGCCCCAGATGCATTGGCTCACTACTCCGACAAACACATCCTCCTTGTGTGCGTGTTCGACTGCTGGCCAGAGGGTCTGATTAACTTGCCCCAGCCCAGTGGCTTCGATTATAATGCCCCTGTAGCCTTCATCAATATAATACTCCAGTACATTGGGGTCCATGTCTGGATGGAACTTTACCAAGGCTGCCTTTTCGCTGAATTTATTCAATAGCTTGGGCTCTGAGTCCTGACGATGTCGATATACACTGTTGGTCATC
>CAZZFH010000380.1:0-2691 GCA_964653295.1 uncultured Candidatus Bathyarchaeia archaeon
GACTCGTAACACCACAACTCAGTGATTTTCGCGCGTTTTCTGCTCCACGTAACGTTTGATATTCATCCGATCTCTGCTCAGGGTCTCCAAATGGATCGTATCTGATGTGAACATGGGCATCGATTAGCCCGGGCATCACGGTTTTTCCCGAGAAATCAAAGGATTCAGGATAATCCTGCTCCAATGGTTTATCGCTAACCTCTTTGATAACCCCATCAATAACCCCCAAGTGAATATTTTCGAGAACCCGACCATCACCAACAATCAATTTACCAGCAAAAAGCTTGAAACTACCAGACCTCATACTACTCTGAGCGTTTTATGGGCTTAAATGAGCATCGCGCCCATTCCGATTTTTATACATCCTAGACAGTATATGCCTCAATACTTGGTGAAGCAAGTGACCGAAGAATATGATGTAATGATTAAGGACGCATCCATCATCGATGGAAGCGGAAAAAAAGCATACAAGGGATCAATAGCCGTCAAAGGCAACAAGATCGCAGCCCTCGGAGAAGTAAAAGGCGACGCAGTAAAGACAGTAGAAGCCAAGGGACTATACGCGAGCCCCGGCTGGATAGACGCCCACAGCCACGGCGACACAACTCTACTCTTCTTCCCCAAAGCAGAGAGCTACATTATGCAAGGCGTTACCACCTTCGTTGGCGGCGAATGCGGTGGAAGCCAAGGACCCTACGGTGAATACATGGGATTACCCGGTATCTCAGCCCAGTACATTGATGACTTGGAGCCCCACAAATACTACCCAAAAAACAACCTATTCCCAAAGGAGCAGGTCAATGAGATTATGCAGAAATACTTTGGCTGGACCATTGACTGGGATACTCTTGGAGGCTGGTTCAAGAAAGTCGAGGAAAAAGGAGTATCGATGAACGCTGCTCCCCTCGTGGGTCAGGGAACCATCCGCTATAAGGTCATGGGCAATGACTACAAACGCCATAGCACCAAAGAAGAGCTTGAGGAGATGAAGCAGCTCCTCCGTGAAGCCATGGAGGAAGGAGCCATCGGTATGAGCACAGGGCTAGACTATGACCCGGGTGTTCAGGCAAGCATGGACGAGATAAATGAATGTGTCTCGGTACTCAAAGAGTATGAGAACACTGTCTATGCTCCCCACTGGAGAAGAACAGGTAGGAGGCGTCAGGTAAAATTCGGAGATACCCGAAGCAACAAGGTAGACGGGCTCTTAGAGTCCATCAATACCTGCAGGGTTACTGGTGTCAGGACAAACATCGCTCACCTTACCCCCGGTTGGAGACTTGTGCCAGAGGGCAATGAGTACTTGGAGGAGCATAATATCCGTGCAACACTCAAATTCTTTGATGAGGCACTCGAGGAAGGACTGGACATCAGCTTTGATAGCATGCCATGGTTCCTCAGGGGTGGATTCGATATCATGCCCTACCTCAGTAGCATACTAAACCCATGGCTAAAGGAGTGCGGAAGCCGAGAGAAATTCGCTGAATGGCTAAAGGTACCTGACTACCGTGAGGAGATCAAGGAAGCTCTTCAAAGCGGTAAATGGTTCATCAGGCTAGCTTACAACCCAAATACAAACCCACAGTGGGCAGAGAACATATGGATAAGCCACCACAAGGATGAATCCCTTGTAGGAAAGAACGTCGCCCAAGTAGCAGCCGAGCGTGAAGCCCAGCAACTGGATACTTGGTTTGACCTCATCTGCGAGGACCCAGACGCTATGGGGTATGCTGCTGGTACGGCAGATACTGGTAACTTCCCGTGGAAGCCATATCGTGCTTTGATGTTCCAGCACAAGCTAGGCAGCCTGAGTCTTGATCAATCCGTCTTTAACAAGACCTATGAGATGGAGCGACCACCATACAGAAAACCCGGCATGAACGCCTTCGGAGCCTTCCCGGGATTCATCAATAAGATGGTGAAGGAGATCAAGGTATTCACATTGGAGGAGGCTATCTACAAGATTAGCACGGCAGCTGCTGAGCATCACCACCTCAAAGGATTGGGAACAATAACCCCCGGAAGCTACGCTGATATAACAGTGTTCGATTACGACAAACTAGAGGTGACAGGTACACCTGTTGAGCCTCGTCAACACCCTCAGGGCATCGAGTATGTCTTTGTAAACGGTGTCGCTGTCGTCGAGAAGGGTAAGCACACAGGCGCTACACCCGGTAGAATAGTGAAGAGGGCTTAACCCTTTCTTTTTTTCTTTATGTATTCTATTGTTTCTGCTAGGAATTTCTCTGTATCTTGTTTTGGTATTATTGCGCCTATTACGTCTTTTTTCCCGCCAGCATTGTACCCATGTTCTTTCGCTTGTTCAATGAGATTATGCATGTCCACATTGTTGCTCCTGCTGTAGAGCTGGTCTTGGTCAGCGAAGAAACCTGTGTTTACCACTACTGTATCTTTACCCATTCCCCACGCAATCCTTCTGGTTACTTGACTTATGATGGCATAGGGGGTGTGGAGTCTCTTCACTTGGACCCCATCTATCTCTTCTGGGGGCTCTGCTAGTACTTTTTTTAGTTTTTCTTCTAGTTTGGTTAGGTTGTTTTCCCATTCCCTGTTTTCTAGAATGTCCTGTCTGCTGTTGTATGTTCTGAGTTGGTGGGGGGCACGCATTACGGATTCCTTGTCGCCCACCTTGTAGCTGGAATCGATCCTGTAGACCAATTCAAGCAACAC
>CAZZFH010000381.1:0-2676 GCA_964653295.1 uncultured Candidatus Bathyarchaeia archaeon
AGGCGTGTCTGAGGTAGGGGTTGCGTCTGAGGCGTTTGACGAGGTCTTTGACGTATGGGATCTGCTCTAGTTGGCGTAGCATGAGAGCCCGGAGATCCCACTCGGGCTGGTACTCCACGGGTCTTCCGGGGCCGTCTCTGTGGAGGTCGGTCCAGAGGGTGGAGTGGATGGGGGTTAAATCCAGGTTCTCGAATAGCTGTTTGGGAGAACCTGCCTCCATCACCATTCCTCAAGATGACGTGAGGTAGCTATCCCAATAAATCTTGAATTATTGAATTAGCCTGCGCGCGCATTTGAGGATGCTTCTCACGTAATTTGCGCGCGTGCAAGCTTGTTAAAAGTGATCCGGGATATATTTCCATTCTTCATAACCATTTAAAGGTATAAGCGTCAATCACTCAATGTCCTTGAGGTAAATTATAGCGCAAGAGATACGCGCTGGGATATCATTAGATGTGAAGGAGGTGAGATGTATGGGAAGTCATTTGAACTATCTTAGAGCCAAGCTAATTGGTTATGGTTCTATCGTGGGAATGCTTGCGGGCTTGGGCATAGCGTCGCAGGGAGATGAAGCCGGTGCGATGATATTCTTAATATCCCTAATCATAGGGTTTTTGAACAAGTTCGTCTTCGGTATCCGGTATGGTCAGCTGAAGATAGACACCATGGAGAATGTGCGTGATAAATGAGTGGCGCGTAAAGGCTAAATAGCTTCTCTGCGCGCGCTCCAGGAGATAAAAGACCAAGAAATGGTCGAATAATATTCCCATTTTTTACGATTTAAAATAAGGACGTTTTTTACACATTAATTTACACTCAATCTAGGTGGGTATTCTGATTCCATTGTCCAGATAGTATCCCAAGAATCTAGATCCACTTGGATAAAGTACCCCCTAAATGTAAATCCCGATTTATCTGATGCGGTAAAAGACATTACAACAGTAGTCGTCTGATCCTCTCCTAATGTTATAGGAAACGAATCATAAACATAGTCCTCATCAGGTAGAAGAGCCTTATCCTTGCGTATTCTTACAGTAACCATCCCTGAAATACCTCCACCATAAGCTTTGATTCGCACATGCCCCTTTACTATATGACCTTGCGAGGCCTCAGAAACTACTTGATCACCCACAGTCCACCAAACATTTTGAATCAACGGTATACCAATCGTAGATTCCTCCTCTTCAGGTTCTTCCTCAGGAGAATTAACCACTAATCGAGGAGGATAATCATCCGACATAGTCCATGCAACATCGCCTTCAATTTCTATGAAATATCCTCTAAGATTTCCACTGCTTTCTTCATCAGGCAAAAAACTCAGGACCAACTCTCTGGATTCACCTCTACTTAGATCAAGATAATAATCCTCGACTTTCACATCTTCATCTAACAAAAGCGCCTTATCTTTTCTTATTTTCACTCTGATTGAGCCCGTGACAGATGCATCATAGGCTTTTAATTTAATATGAGCGTTAACTTGATTTCCCAATATACAAGACGTTGCTTTGTAACCCTCAACGGTCCAGTAGACTTGTTCAAGCTCTAAATATCCCTCAGAAACTCCTAAACGGGGCGGGTATCCTGAACTTTGCTCCCCAAGAACTTCAGACCCCCAATCCACTCTCAGGAAGAAACCTCTAATAGAACTGTCCATGTATGTGACGAAGTCTTCAGAAAATGAAGCAGACTCACCAGATTGTAGATGTATAGGGAAAGGATAGCTTCTAGCAGTATCATCAAAACCCAATTTAACGTCTTCTCTTACAAGCACATCAACGATTCCATTGACCTCTGACCCTCTGAAGACATTCTTCACAGAGACATCGAAACCTACACAATCACCAGCTTCGCATCCTAATGCATCCCAAGAAAGAGATAGAACCTTCGGACCATCGGTGATCGTCTTTGCATAACTTGTAGCTCTCACCGGCATGTTTATCGGTATTATGAGAATCACTGGTTCGTAGAAGCCTTCAATGGACATAACCACCTCACCATTGTGGGAGCTTATTGAATTCACAACAGTTTCAATATCATCAAGCGATACTGATGACAAGTCCAAGTGAAATTTCATATGAGCCGTCTCTATCCCCGAGGCGGGTATAGTAAAAAACTCATTAGATGTAATGATGCCCAATTGGATGCCTTCAAGGAAAATTTTTACTTGTAGCGATTTAACGGTAGTAGCTACGAGTCCGTGTCCTTCAAAAACTAAATTAAATTCACCACTTAGTTCTCGGTTTAACAATATGTCAGCAAGACTAGAAAGGTCTAAGAATTCAGTTATGCCAATATCTAAACTAGGGTTGGCAATAGAAATAGTTGCCGAATTTATTGAGAAATAGACTATTCCTGTGTATCCTATTGGAATAAAGATTATAACGAAGATAAGAAGGAATCCCAGTCTGCCTATACCTTTAGATTTCATCTTGATGCTTCACTCTCATTATATCCCACTCTACATTTACTTTTATTTATATATCATTTTAGATTGCGCGCGCGCCGCATAAGCTGAGGCATAGTAGGGCTACTTTTCTTGCTTCTAGGATTACGGAGTCTCAGATGAATGAGATCTTTGGTTGGAAGCAGGGCTCTGATATGCCTAGTATCTATGTTCATCTTTCAAGTAGGGATGTCAATGATGCAATTCTGGGTGTTTATGGTTTATAGAAGGTG
>CAZZFH010000382.1:0-2650 GCA_964653295.1 uncultured Candidatus Bathyarchaeia archaeon
GACTACCATTGGTATGCCCATGAGCGAAGGGCTCACCGAAGCCCTCAAAGACCTTGTCGCTTGCTATCGTGGCTCCCAAAGGCAGATATCCTCCAGCCAAGCCTTTGGCAGTAGCTATGATATCTGGGATCGTATCCCAGTGATCCAGCCCCCAGTTCTTGCCTGTCCTACCGAGACCTGTCATAACCTCGTCAGAGATAAACAAGACACCATGCTTATCACAAATCTCACGTATCAACTGGAAATAACCCGGAGCAGCAGGCAAAGAACCAAGTGTAGCACCTACAAAGGGCTCAGCTATGAATGCTGAAACATACTCTGGGCCTGTAGCCTTGATCTGCATATCAAGAGCCCTAGCACACTCCAAGTCACATGAGTCACAAGTCTTCCCAAACCAGCACCTGTAACAATAAGCAGGTGGAATATGTGGGAAATCAAGGAGCATGGGCACATAGCGTCTTCTACGGGCGATGTTTCCCGACATACTCAATGAGCCCAAGGTGTTTCCATGGTAGCTCTGCCAACGGGCGATAATCTTGCTCCGCTTGGGTCCTCCCTGAAGTAGGTGGTATTGGCGAGCCATCTTGGCTGCTGACTCCGTGGCTTCTGAGCCTCCACTGCAGAAGAAAACATAGTTCAAGGTTTCTGGGGCGAGTTCAGCCAGTTTATCTGCGCACTCCTTGACTGAGCTAGTTGTGAAGTGGCTGCTATGGACATAGCTAACCTGCTCCATCTGTTTTTGGACGGCATCAGTGACTTCCTTGACGCCGTGACCGATGTTTACGCAGATGGGTCCTGAGCTGCCATCGATGAAGCGTTTGCCCTCCTTGGACCAGAGATAGATTCCTTCTCCCTTGATCATCTCGTAGAGATGCATTGCACCTCGTGAGAAAATGTGTTTACCAGACATGGTTAATGATGCGATTATCAGGACTTAACGATAACGACTGGCGAAAACATGAAAGGCTGAGCCCCCTATTGTCTATTTATGATTGATGAGATAAAGCAGGTAGCGTGCGTAGGCTCAGGTCTAGTGGGGCAGGGCTGGGCAGCGTTATTCGCGTTAAAAGGCTACAAGGTAGTCTTGCAAGATTTGACTGATGAGAAGTTGAACGAGGCAGAAAGGCGTGTAAAGCATCACATAGATGTTCTGGTAGGCGCTGGACTGGGATCTGAACCTGAAGCAGCCAAGAAAAGATTATCCAAAACCACCAACCTGAGAGAAGCCCTCAAGGATACGGACTATGTAACTGAATCTGTCTATGAGAACCTGGATGTAAAATGTCCACTGTATGCTGAGATGGATGAAATCGCACCAAAGAATGTGATCCTTGCAAGCAGCACATCAGGATACATGATGAGTGATATCAACCGTGAGATGAAGAAACACCCTGAGAGAGCCATTGTAGCGCATCCATGGAACCCTGTGCATCTGGTTCCTTTGGTCGAGCTGAGCCCTAGTCCAAAGACTAGCAAAGAAACCGTCGATAAGACATACAGATTGATGGAGGATATTGGCAGAGTGCCTGTGGTGCTCAAGAAAGAGGTTCCAGGTTTTATCGCCAACAGGCTTTCAGCAGTACTCTGGCGTGAAGCTCTCGACCTAGCAAACCAAGGAGTAGCCAGTGTCGAGGACATTGATAAAGCGATTAAAGCTGGTCCGGGAATAAGATGGGCGATCATGGGACCATACTTAACCTATCATCTCGGTGGGGGAAAGGGTGGAATCGAGTATATCATGGACCATATTGGTACCAGTAAGGCTGACTGGCTCAAGACCATGGCTCAATGGACCGAGTACCCTGAGGCTGTAAAGGAGAAGGCTGTTGAGGGCGTGAATGATATGGTGGGGGACATGTCTCTTGAAGAGCTTGAGGCGTGGAGAGACCAGTACCTCATTGCGTTGAACAAGCTTCTATGGGGTGAAGAACGCAAAATCTACTAGGTTTTTTACATTTTAGGGGAAAAAATCAAGTCCCCATAAAACTGTATTCTTTGTATGAAGTTTTTAGCCGAGGGAAAAGGTGAGTTGCACGGCTGGATGCACCCAGACGAGGCGAGAAAATGGATGAGGGAGAATAAATCACGAGCCCTCATTGATAAACGCACGACTATGAAGGAGGCGGTTCAACATTACACTAGGGATGGTGATTACTTCGCCATGGGAGGTTTTGGACACATTAGGCTCAGCATGGAGGGCATCTATGAGATGATCAGGCAACGGAGACGCAACTTGATAATGGCAGGCAAGACCAGTGTCCACGATGTGGATATACTCATTGGTGGAGGAGCGGTGGACAGGATTGACTGCGCCTATGCCCACGGACATGAATTAAGAGGTCTCTCACCAGCTGGTAGGAGAGCAACTCAATCGGGACGAGTCAAGATAGTAGCTGAACTAAGCAATGCAGCTTTTCAGTGGCGATTCAAAGCCGCTGCCATGGGGCTACCATGGTTCCCTGCACGGATCATGATGGGTACTGATACGTTCAATTATAGTAGTTCCAAGATAGTGGAGGACCCTTGGACGGGTCAACCCATTACGTTGCTGCCTGCTTGTTACCCGGATTTTGTGTTTATCCATGTGCATCGTTGTGACAAGTATGGTAACTGCCAGATCGATGGGACAACGATAGAGGACGAGGACCTA
>CAZZFH010000383.1:0-2637 GCA_964653295.1 uncultured Candidatus Bathyarchaeia archaeon
CCTCTGAAGTTTTCGTGTCAAACGTCGACGGTTCGAAAATATGTCAACTCACGTTCATGAACGCCGAGTTCCTAGAGGAGTTCCGCTTGAGCGAAGCGGAGGAGCTCATCTTCCCAACATTCGACGGGAAGAAGATCCAAGGATGGATTTACAAACCACCCGATTTCGACCTTGAGAAAAAGTATCCAATGCTCCTCAATGTTCACGGGGGGCCTCATGCCATGAGAGGGACATCTTTCAGCAGTAATCTTCAGATCATTCCTGCTCACGGATATATCCTAGCTATCATCAACCCTAGGGGTAGCAGCGGTTATGGTCAGGAGTTTAGCGACAGCTGTGTCAAAGACTGGGGTGGGGGAGACTACAAGGATTACATGAAGGGCATAGATTTTCTTATTTCTACTAGGAATTCTATAGATCCTGATAAGCTTGGTGTATATGGCGGGAGTTATGGTGGGTTCATGACAAATTGGATAGTTACCCACACAGATCAATTTAAGGCGGCCGTATCTATAGCCTCGCTCAGCAACTTACTTTCCGCGTATGGAACATCTAGTATCCCAACCTGGAAGGAAGTTGATGTTTGCGGAGGCATCCCATATGACAACTTTGAACTGATTTGGGAACAGTCACCTATAAAATACATCAAGAACGTGAAGACTCCAACTCTATTCATTCATGGACAGGAAGACAACCTCTGCCCAATTGGACAGGCTGAAGAAATGTACCTTGGTCTCAAAAGGCGGGGGATAGAATCGCAGTTAGTCAGATATTTCGGTGAAGGACATGGAATAAGGAAGCCTATAGGTCGACTTGACTCACTAAAAAGAATGATAGCTTGGTTCGACACGCATCTTAAAGGACATATGGAAATATACTAAAACATTTTTCTCACGCACAATTGAGGCGTACCATTACCTAATTGAGAGAAAACTTTAAAGGTTGAATCATCTAGTTGTTCGGGATGATCGTGCTTGCAGCGTATTTTCACGCGCGTGAACTAATGACCACAAACGAACATACATAAATCATACTTACAATGAGCCGGGATAGGAGTAATCAAATGGGATCAAATCCGGAAAAGCTATGAAATATTTCCGATGGAACCAAACTTCTCAAGCATTCACTAGATTATGAACTTGATAAGGTTATAAGCGATGAGTCTATTTTTTCACTGTAAATAAAAGAACTTCGGGTTTCGGGCTGGCTTAGGAGCCCGCAAAATGCTAATCATTATAAGAACTGTGGGGGTAGGTAGAAAGTTGTTTCAAAAAAGAAGAATAAGGTAGAGTAAAAGGGCTGTTGCAGCTCGCCTAGTCCTCATCGATTAGTGATGCCCAAGCAAAGTAGATAAGAGGCGGTTCTCTTACAACCATGTGTTCATAGCTTGAGATTAAAAGCCATCTCGGTGTTCCTCATCCTCTTCATTATAGCAGGGACCATTTTCGGGGCCCTAGGCGAGAATAGGACAAGTTACAGATACATTTCAACCTACACCTTAGAAAATCGGGGAGATCAACCCTACAGCCTGAAAGAAGACGACGCGACTTTTCCCCTGTTCCAGAGCAACAGGTGGCAGATGGTGAGGATGATAAACATCACCCATACCATGGCACAAGAAGGTCTTGATATTGACGAAAATAGGCTGGCAGTTTTAGACCTGCCTAATGATATCGCCCCTCACTCGAGTCTAACCTTCTCTACCACCTACGATATCGAGTCCGTCGACAGGCCAAAACCCGAAATCGACTATTCGAAAGCAGGGTTGCCCTCAGATCTTCCTATAGAACTCGTGGAGAAGTTCTGCGTCGAGACGGAGACATTTAACTTTGGTGGTGAAGAAGTTAAGGTACTGGCTCATAGACTCGCAAGTGAGGAGACTACGGTGCTAGGGATGGTAATCCGTCTCCTCGACTGGTTTATAGATAACGTTTCCTACAGCCCCTTTGATGTTCCCCGTTACCCAAATGAGACTTTAGCAGAGGGAAAGGGGGATTGCGACGATCAGGCAATTCTATTCGTCACTATGTGCCGAGCCCTTGGCATACCTGCCCTCCTACAGATGGGATGCATCTTCAACGAAGACATAGATGACGAGAGATCCTGCTGGGGTGGCCACCTATATATAAAGCAGAAAGGGATAATTTGGCATGGATGGGCACTGGTATATATCCCACCCTGGGGCTGGCTCCCAATCGATATGACGATTATATCGTGCCAAGAACCGCTCACGAGAATCACTGAGGCCCCCGAGTATGATAGATATATTATTACGTGCTTAAATTTGTCGAAGCAGGAATACATCGGCGACATCCGGCGATCACATGATCTGATTATTTCAAGTAATCTATACATCGTGAAGTCCGATATAAGTGTCAAAGAGAAATCGTATGCTCAGTGGGCTACTGTGATCAAGCACATTAAGGAGGCTATTGGCTTTATAACGGTCTTTCTATTGAGCAACCTTCCAATTTTATTAATGCTATTTGAAATTATAATGTTTTTTTACTGTTTATCAGTGTTGTTCTAAACGCACGGGTAAGATACTAGCTCTGAGCCAAAAACTACCCTTTTTTCCTTTGCGAGTTACCTCATTAAATCAACATCTATAAATTATTTTTAATAGTTTTTTTCTCA
>CAZZFH010000384.1:0-2634 GCA_964653295.1 uncultured Candidatus Bathyarchaeia archaeon
TATCTATCATCTTAATATTGGCTACAGGACGAGCAACTGTCACACAGCCGGTGAAGGTAGGCTCATTTATCAATAGCACAGCGTCCAGCGGGTCCCCATCATCGTCCAAAGTCTGGGGGATGAATCCATAATCCGCGGGATAATACGTATAGAGAACCCTGTTGAGCTTGAATACACCCATACGGGCGTCATACTCATACTTGTTACGGCTGTTTCTTTGGATCTCGGTAACTACATAGATCTCTTCAGGGGCATTTGGACCGCTGGGAAACTCCCGCCAATAATTAACCATAAGTATCGATTTGACTGAGGACCCCTGTCTTTTAGGTTTAACTACTAGAGCTCTTCATAGGGCTTCTCGATATGGCTCAGGACCTCGCGCCAAGTCTCAAGTGTCTCCAAGGCTTCTTTTTCTTCCATTATCTGGATAACAAAACCAGTATGCACAAGAACATATACCCCTGGTTTGATGCTGCCTGGCTCCATTAGGTCGATGATTGCCTCACGTTTTACTCCACCAAAATCCACTATTGCTGTCCTACCATCGACGCTCTCTATCTTACCTGGAACCGCTAGACACATTTCAAATTCCCTCTACAAGGCGCCACATATAATCATTAGGATTTAGGAACCGTTACTGAGATGATTTAAATCTAGGGTTATCCATCCTCAAGGGTAAATCGGTGATTTATTTGGAGGAGAAGAACAGGCGCATATTCTGGGCGATATTCCTAGCCACCTTCTTCGCCATGTTCGGGGAAACCATACCCCAGAGCTTCCAACCCCTATTCATCAAGAACCTCGGTGTAAGCGCAGCAGTAATCACACTCATCTATAACATCAGAAACGTAATCCAGACACTGCTAAGGCTCGTCGCTGGAACATTAAGCGATAGCTTGGGGAGGCGCAACATGATGCTATTTGGACTGGCATTATTCGCCTTGGTACCCTTCATATACAGTGTAGCCACCAATCCGTGGCTCCCAATAATAGCAATGATGGCAAGCGGACTAGCTCTAAGCATCTTCTTCCCTCCCAGCGAGGCATACGCAAGCTCCCTATTCCCACCAGAGAAAGCCGGGGAAGCTATGGGTCAGTTTCATATGAGTTGGGCGGTGAGTAGCGTAATAGGTCCCAGCATTGGAGGATATATCGCTAGCCACTTCCTCGACTACAAGACAATATTCGTACTGTCTGGTTTAATCACATGTATCGGCTTCTTTATCGTTTGGAGATATACCGAGGATGATAGAGATTTGAGTTGTCCTATCCCACCGGGGATACTCATACGTCAAACATTCAACGAGTTCCCAGCAACCATGAAAAGGCTCCTCAGCAATAGAAAAGTGCTAGCAGCGAGTTTCGCTGTCTTTGTACACAGCTTCTGCCATTGGGGATTGGTTACATTCATCCCGTTATTAGGGGCTGACCTTGGAATGAGTGAATTCTGGATAGGCCTCAGTCTCACGGCAAATGCGTTGTCAATCGCCGTCAGTTTACCCATCATTGGACCCTTATCGGATAGGATTGGTCGCTTCATACCCATTACCGTGGGTCTATTTGTGAGTGTTTTCGCGTTTGCATTGGTGCCTATAGCACCCTACTATTGGATGCTCCCACTTCTCAACGCTATACTCGGAATATGCGCAGTACTAGTATTTCCAGTAAGCCAAGCAGCAACCATGGAAGCTTTACCCCCAGCAGACCGTGGCTCAGCTACAGGTGTTTGGGGTATGATAATGAGTCTAGGCGGGAGCATTGGCATGTTCGCCATGAGCCTAATCCTCAGCTTTACAACAATAGAATGGGTCTTCTATGCCTCGGCTGCATTCACATTGGCAAGTACTGTGTTGATATTCCTTATGCGAAGCTATTTCGATTAAGCTCCTTTCCATAGGATTCCCTAGCGGCTTCAAGAGTAACTAACCCATTCGATACATCCTCTTTGACTGCATCAGAGGCTCTATCTTGGGGATCTCCATATCCGCCACCACCGGGGGTACGAATTATCAAGGTGTCTCCCCTCGAAATGGATAAGGTACACTTGGATGGAAGCTTGGTCTCAGAGCCATCAGAGCGAACAAGTATGTATTCCCCTACGGCTCCACCCTGTCCACCTGCTAAGCCCCATGGCTTGATCTTGTTCCTCTCAGCCATTATGCTCAACGTTGCCTTAGCGCTAGTAAGGGTCCAAACACGTTCAATGCCACAGCCTCCCCTGTATTTACCGGGTCCACCACTATCTGGTCTAAGCCTGTATGCTTTGAATCTTAGTGGCAGGTATGCTTCTATGGTCTCTATGGGCGTGTTCATGGTGTTTGTCATGTTCACGTGTATCCCATCTACCCCATCCCTGTCTGGTCTAGCGCCGCTCCCACCCCCGATGGTCTCATAAAATGTCCAAGGCTCCCCATCATCCTTCAACCCACCAATAGTAATGTTATTCATGGTTCCCTGACCAGCAGCCGGGACCTTCTCTGGCACTATTTGGCTGAAAGCCTTCAGTATCACGTCGGCGTTTCTTTGGCTTGTCTCTACGTTGCCTCCTGCTACTGGGGCTGGTCTGTTGGGGTTCATCAGGCATCCCTTTGGTATCTTTAATGTGATGGGTCTGAAGCATCCATCATTCACCGG
>CAZZFH010000385.1:0-2597 GCA_964653295.1 uncultured Candidatus Bathyarchaeia archaeon
TACTCCATGGATTTTGCCCTGAAATCATTATGAAATAGACGCATTTAACCATGGTTATACATGAATGCCTTAGGGACTATAATGAAGCCATATGCTTAGACTAGGTAAAATTTTTTTTCATTATGAGACATATGCCTTAATTACCTTAACTTCTGAAAAAAGTTTTCAGGGATGCTCCTCTAGGCCGCTCTGCCCCCTAAATACTAAAACACATTATGTGTTTTATGCATTTTACTTGGGTTGGTTTGGTTTAAGATACATTAAGCCCAACGGGGAAAGGGGTGTTTTTAGGGCTTATTTCTTCTTGGGAGGGTCTTTATGGGGGAATTATTACGGAGAAAAAAGTTTGCTGGGCTCGGCAAGGGCGCTCCTTTAGGGGTTATTCAACGTCCTGCTGGGTTTGAAGTGTCTGAAATAGATTTTATATAATGTCTAGGGGTTTGCTCTAAACGGTAAACATGAGGGCAGAAAAAGACAGCAAACGGCAACTGCAGCCTGAGTTTGGAGCCTCAACTCAGTCAACGACCTCAGAAGGTAAACCACTTCACCATATATTTGAGACGAAATGTTAAAGGAAGGTTCCCTAAAGATGGAGGAGGAGGATTGTTGATGCTTCAAAAAACCATCCAGTCGTTCGTGGATCATGTCTGCGAGGAGGAGGGGTGGCGCACACCCATAGTTGAGATACCTTCATGGGATGACTGGTATAACATTGCCATACAGGCATCTGATGGAAGGATTCACCCAACAAAGATTTATGGGTGCACATTCTCAGGAAGAATATACCTGAACCCTAGACGGATAGGTAGAAACAAGGGCAGGACAACTGTTCTCCACGAACTATGCCACTACAATATGCCTTCTGAAGTGATAATGGAGATTCTTAACGACCCAATCCTCAAGACTAGACCCGAGATGCGTGCTTGGTCAATAGAGTCTCGAACAGAGGTAAAGGCAAAAAAGTTATCGAGAAAATACAGGGACACGTGGAACCAACTAGTAAATACTCCAAGATGATCAAGGATGGAGTTAAGAGATAGTCGTTGGGTTGATGAGAAAGGGGTTAAACTAAAAGAGCATAGACACGATCATTACAACTGGCATTTCGTAGATACGAGACACAGGCCTCTGAAGCTGAATCCTTCCTACCCAAAAATAAACAAGATAATGCGATCTTCCTCATATCTTCGACTTAAAATGCTTGCACCCTACCTCATAGAAAGGTTAATTGAGGAAAACAACTTAGACAAGATTGGAGCAGTTGCAGATAAGAGGGGTGGCCCACTTGAGATATACCTAGATAAACTCCTCGAAGACGCAGCACATTTAGGCTACACCCATTTTGGATGGGATATATTTGATGAAGATAAATATGATGAAGAATTGAGAGACATAGCTTCAATAAATTTGCTCCTTTTTTGTCACGGCTGCTATTATATCCATGAGATACTTCACCGGATTTGGCAGTGGGAAAGTTCTCACAAACAAAACAGGAGAAGGGATAGAGATAAGGAAGAAAAAATAGTAATAATTCTTTCTTACGCCATAAACACCCATCTCTATAACCACCTCTTCAAAGCGGGTCTTGATGAGATATGGGAGATCTACAAGAAAAGGTTGAAGGAGTTGATTTAATATTGAAACTCATAATAGACGACGAGTTGAGTGGCATTATCACAGAGGATTGGATTAGAACTGTGCTGGCCGTGGTAGATCCTAATATGTTGACCGATCTTACAATCAAAATCATTGAGCCAAGTAAGGATGATAAATATCAGGAGATGTTCGATTCTCCTGGTTTTAATTGGGAGGACGAGAAACTCAGGGAGGAACTGGGTAGGAGGATGCGAATGGGGTTATATCCTGGTGAAAAAACCGTAGAAGTATATATGCGTAGAGGAGCGTGGATGTATTATACGGCGAGGAGGACTATTATCATAAACCTGTATCATGAGATTTACCACGCAAATGATCCAAACGTGAACGAGGAATGGAAACCAAACCCGGTGGAGAGCCCTTATTGGGATCACCCAAGGGAAATAAGGGCACGCAACTTTGCTAATAAGACTTTTCAAAGAATAAAGGATAAGAGAGGAGTTATCATGATAAATGCCAAGATAAGGCAACAGCATCCAGATTTGTTTAGGTAAACTGCACCCCTCTATTCTTGAGAAAAAGCAATGAGTAAAAGCCATGTATGTATAATCAAAATATTCAACACATAAATTTAGTTTTCAATCCTCGTTTTAACGGATCTGCCTCTTGGACAAGCATGATCTCTTCCCACCTATATGCGGGGGGCAGTGACCTGAAGATACGATGGTGGCGCGCCCGATACAAGATAACAATAAAAGTCCGTAAATATCTATCTAAAGGTTAAGTTATGAGGGGTATGCCGGCTTCGCAGGTAGCGTCTTCACCCTCAAGGGTCTCTACTCTGTAGAGTAGGAGGCCATATCCGTATTTTGGATCCTTCTCTACATTATATCCATGTTCTTCAAGGAATTCTATGTTGGTGCAGAAGATCGCGTCTCCCGGCTTGTCTCCGGGGCTATGCATCAGGCCGTCGTCTTTACCCTTCGCATAGATACATTCCC
>CAZZFH010000386.1:0-2597 GCA_964653295.1 uncultured Candidatus Bathyarchaeia archaeon
ATACTCGCGCCAATCATTAGCAGACTGGTTCTAGTTATGATTTTTAGGTCTTGTGTGGCTACTCCTTCTTCGATTATTACCTGCACTAGTCTGGGTATGGATAGGTTCGCCGCAACCACGAGAGCGAGTAAAACTACCGCCCCCACGGCTTCTTTTGAATAAGGTTTCAGATATTTGAACGAACGTTTTAAACTGCTCATATTTGGTCCCTGTTTATTTTATGTCCTCGATTAGGTTGATCTTTATTTCATGTGTTTTCAGTTTCCAGAGTTTCTCAGGCGCTCCTCCACCTTCTTCACGGTATCCAGATACCTCAATGATACCTCCTATCCGTAACTCACTTAAATGATAATATAGACTGGACCTCGCTAAAGTTTCTCCTCTTTTAATTAATTCATCGTAAATCTCGTTTGTCCCCTTGGATTCATGACCGATAATACCAATTATGTCCCATCTTATGGGGCAGTGAAGAGTTCTGAAATAGCTCTGAAGAAGCTCTATCTTGTCTTTTCCTGAATTACAGTGACCGCCATTACAACACATATAATTATAATATTATCAAAAAATTTATAAATTTATCTCATGTTCTGTAAGATGATCAAAATGAGTGAAAAACACACATGTAAAGGATGCCAACACGCCCACGACCTAAAAGGATGCGCAACACACCACATAGAAACTGCAAGAAACCTCATAGCTGAAGGAAAAATAGCAGAAGCAGACGAGAACCTTCAAGGAATCCAAGAGCACCTCAAAGAGTAGCTATATTTTTCTATTCTATTATATTTTATTGGTGAGTTGCCTACGAAAATCAATGATTTCGAGTTCAGCGTAAGGGAATTCGCTGGGAGCCTAGGAGACTTTGGGACACTTCTCCCGTTCACAGTTGGTTATATTGTAATCTGCGGATTCGAGCCAGCTGGGCTCCTATTTGGAATAGGGTTAACCAACATTTTCCTTGCATTGATTTACCGTATTCCTTTGCCAGTTCAGCCCAAGAAGGTAGTAGGTTCAGTGGCGTTATCGCAGGCATGGTCTGTCACGCAAGTGTTGGGAGCAGGCTTTGGGTTAGGTGTAATATGGGTGGCACTTTCATTATCTCAGAGGCTAAGTGACCTTCTCATGAAGGTCCCCAAGCCTGTGGTAAAGGGAATACAATTAGGATTAGCAATATCACTGGCTTTGACAGGCGCAGAGTTGATGAAGCCACAGCTAACATTGTCACTCATCTTTCTTGGTCTCGGATTCCTCATGCTCAGAAACAAGTATCTACCTGGAAGCATATTCCTAGTTCTCTTCGGATTCGTTTACTCAATATACACAGGAAACCTGGATTTATCAAGCGTTAAGCTTGGTCTCAGTCTTCCATCACTTCATTTCTTCAGTTTAGAAGACATCCTGTATGGGTTCATTTACGCTGGGTTCGCACAGATGTTTCTAACATTAACGAATGCCGTCATAGCAACCGTATCTCTTGTTCATGAGTTGTTTCCAGATAGGAAGGACGTTTCTCCGAAAAACCTCATTATGAATATGGGGATCATGAATGTCACTACGCCATTTATAGGTGGGATGCCTCTTTGTCATGGAGCCGGGGGCTTGGCGGCTCAGTACATGTTTGGAGCTAGAACTGGAGGCGCTATTCTTATGGAGGGTCTTCTTGAGGTAGGATTGGGTTTATTCTTCAGCAATAGTATTCAGGCTTTGTTTACTGCGTTCCCTGAGTTCATCACAGGAGTCATGCTTCTGATGGCTTCAATTGAGTTGGGTAAGATCGCCTTCAAAGTAGAGGGAATGAATACTAACATAGTGCTATTCACGGCTCTAGTCTCAGCTGTCTTCAATATTGCTATTGGGTTCTGTGCAGGATTATTGCTTCATTATACTGTCAAGAATAAGATCGTGTCTTTTGGTGAGTAATATGTCTGCTATTCAGGTTGATAATTTAACTAAGAATTGGGGTAAAACCAGGGCGGTTGAAGGCGTAAGTTTCGATGTTGAGAAAGGGGAGGTCTTTGGATTTCTAGGGCCAAATGGGGCAGGTAAAACGACAACCATCAAAATGTTAGTGGGATTAACTAAACCAACCAGGGGCAGTGCGAGGGTAGCGGGTTTTGATGTTGTTAAAGAGCCTACCCTTGTGAAGAGGAGGATAGGAGTTGTGCCAGAGTCATCAAATCTATATGATGAATTATCTGTCTATGATAATCTAAGGTTCGTATCAAAGCTTTATCATGTCTCATCCAGTTTGAGGGAAAAAAGAATCGATGAGTTGTTAGATACTTTCCAGTTGAAAGAGTATAGGGATAGGAGTTTTGGTCGGCTCTCAAAGGGGCTAAAAAGAAGAGTGGTATTGTCAGCTGCATTGATCCATGAACCAGAGATTGTTTTTCTTGATGAGCCTACTTCTGGGCTTGATGTGATGAGTGCGAAAAATCTACGTCAGGTAATATCAGGTCTTTCAGAGAGCGGTGTTACTATTTTTCTCACTACGCATTATATTGAGGAAGCTGGTGAGCTCTGCGACAGGATCGCGCTTATTGTCAAGGGTAAGATTATCGAGGTTGAGTCCCCCGATGTATTGAGAAGCAGGATAC
>CAZZFH010000387.1:0-2578 GCA_964653295.1 uncultured Candidatus Bathyarchaeia archaeon
CACCTGTCATTCTTCTTACGTTGGGCTCAAGGACGGGTCCGGTTCTTCCACAGACCGGGCACTCCTCTAGGAGTGTTACCATGTCTCCTGTGATTATTGCTCCGGGGTAGCTGTTCGCCATGTGGTCGATGAAAGCGAATCTGCCTGTCTCTCCGTATTCTAGTGGTTGATTGTTCTCGTCTAGCACCATAGGATAGACCAGTGTGGGGGGTAGGTGCAGATAGTGTCCCTCTGGACACTGGAGTGCATGCCAGTTGCCCTCCACCATAGTATAGAGGTCGATGTTGTTCTCATGGGGGATTCCAAGGGTTCGCTCTGCCTTATCTCTGAACTCTTTGAGAGGTATCTCCTCTGTGTCGTGGAGTTTCCAGCCCCCACCAGTGATTATGGCGCCTTTCTCACCGAAATCAAATGTTCTATCCTGTTTCTCCAGCTCGTCCATGACTCGCTGCATGATGAAAGGCGCCTCAGCGATAAACACCCTGTCACCCGCCTTTTCACGTTCCTCAAGCCACTTGATTACGTTGCCCGTGATCTTGCGTGTGGTTCCCATTAGCTGCATGGCTGCCGCCATCACTGCGTCGCTGAGTCCCCTGATGTCACCGTTGCTGATACGCATCAGCTGGGTAGTAATCTCCCGGTCTATGGCATACTGGACATCAGTGTAGACATCGTCCATGAGCTTGACAACCTTGCCCACCCACATATTGGTCTTGGATGGGTTCGGACCACAGAGATAAGCATAGGCTGAGTCATCGTACCAGTGTTCCAGCATCTCGCTGATACCCATCTTCCCGAGGGCATACTGGCTACGCATATAGGTGGTCTGGTCCTTGGGTATGAAGCTGAACCTTCCACTGGTTCCGCTGCTGTAGACAGCCATCAATCCTTTCTCGGCGAAGACATCGATGAGCTCATCCATGGTGGGGTTCTTCTTGTTGATACTTGGTTTCTCTACCTTGTTGATGCTGATGCTCATGAGCCAGTTGACGAAATCCTGTCCTTCTAGGTAGGCTTTGAAGATCCTGTGGCTGATGAGGGGTACTTTATCTAGGTCAGTATAGGTCTTGAGGCTGTTTGGGTTGAAGTCGAACTCGTTGCAGTAGATATGGTACCATTTACTCTCCTCGTACCAGTAATTGAACGCGTGCTTGATGGCGTTGAACCTAAGCTCATCTGTCTTTTCTTTGGGAAGCTTGAATAATGTGTCAACCCCGTAGAGGGCGTCTTCTATGGGGGTCCATGTGTCTCTGGGAGGCACGTAGCCGATCTCGTGCATCTTCTGGGTTGCCTTGCTGAACATTTCTCTGGATACATATGAATACTCTATAAAAAGTTAAGCCCTAGGGGCTCGTAACCCCTAAAACAAGCCATACCGATGCATTGGTATGAAGGTTCTAGTCGTATACAAGGGACTCGCAGAGCGCATCAAACAGAGACTACCACAAGACATTGAGGTAATCTACCCGGAGACAGGAACAGATGAGGAGTTAATCAGATTAGCCAAAGATGTCGAGGTCATAGTATCAACACGCCTATCAGCGGTTGTAGCGGAAAATGCTCCCAAACTAAAACTAATCCAAAAAACCGGTGCAGGGGTAGATGACATGCCATTCGAGGCACTACTTCCAGAGACCTATATGGCGAACACCAGCGGAAGCAACCCTCTCCCATTAGCAGAAGGAGCAGTAGCCCTTGTAATCGGGTTAGCGAAACGAATAGTGCCCAGACACAACGAGTTTCATATTGATAGAGGTAGCAAAAGAGGCGTCTTGTTCCACGAGAAAACCGCCGGGATACTGGGTATGGGATCAATAGGAATTGAGGTAGCCAAGATGCTCAAGGGTCTCGGTATGAATGTGATAGCCACGAGGAGAGCCAAGGATGAGAGACTCAGAAAAGAGCTTGGATTGGTGTGGCTTGGGGACAAAGACGATTTGGACCGGTTGATGCAGGAATCAGATTTCCTAATAGTAACCATACCCCTTACACCCGATACCATTGGACTCATCGGAGAACATGAGATCAGGCAGATGAAAAAAGGCTCATACCTCGTGAACGTTGCCCGAGCAGCAATAGTTCAGGAGAACCCCCTCTATGAAGCCCTCAAGGATGGTCACCTCGCCGGAGCAGCCATAGATGTCTGGTGGCAGCCCCATTTCTGGGACCCACTGTGGAACACCGAGGCAAAACCAGCCTCAAAATACCCATACTGGGAACTGGACAACGTCATCTGCACCCCACACAACATCGGTGCCACTGATTATCAATCAGATGCCTCGCTAGAGATCATGGTGGAGAATATTATCAGGATCAGAGATGGAAAAGAACCCATCAATCAGGTAGATAAACACCTCAGATACTAGGGGGGAGGAGGGGTCAACCAATCCCAGCCTCAATACAGATTCTTTTCATGAAACCAACCCCAGAACAGCTTCTTTCTGATCCTGATCTATGTAAAAAAGCGGTAGAGTAACGGCTAATTAATGACAAAAAGCGATCTGGTAAGAAGAGTGGTGGGCCGGGCCGGATTTGAACAGGCGACTACCGCGATGTGAACGCGGTGTCCTAGCCAGAC
>CAZZFH010000388.1:0-2551 GCA_964653295.1 uncultured Candidatus Bathyarchaeia archaeon
CACCCGTTAAATACACCCAGTTCCCCTGAACAAGTATGAGCGAAGATGTAAGAGGAGTCATAACATGGCTCTACTACCGAGACCTACCCAGGGCCCAGCGATTCTACGAGGACATCATGGGATTCAACATGGAAGTAGACCAAGGCTGGAGCAAAATCTACAAGCTAAGAGAAGGAGCCTACGTGGGCTTAGTAGATGGTGCCCACGGGTATCATAAAGCCAACAACATCAAACCAGTAATCCTATGCTTGAACGTTGAGAGCGCGGATGCATGGCATAAGAAGCTGACAGACGCTGGAATGGAGCTAGAGAACCTTGTTCATGAGTCCGAGAGACTCAGGGTCAGGGTGTTCATGTTCAAAGACATCGAGGGCTACACCATAGAGATACAGGAAACCCTCCCCGGCGGTCTAAGCATATAGGCTAGGGGAGAGACTTCTCAAGCTCTGCTATTAGTGATCCAGGCTCAACCTCACTGTACTCATACTTGACACGGAGCACCGGTTTATCCACATCTAGATATCTACGGAGATCCGTGGGTGTCCCCATCAACACAATGTCGCATGGGACCGTGTTGATAGAATCCTCAAGCTCCTTCATCTGATGCTCACTATAGCCTACGGCGGGAAGTAACTTGCCTAGGTGTGGCCAGAGATCATAGACCTCCTTGATGGTACCCTTCGCATAAGGACGAGGATCAACAATATCGGCGCCCATCTCTTTTGCCTTGATTGTGGCTGCGCCGAACCTCATCTCACCATGGGTTAAAGTTGGCCCATCCTCGATTACTAGTACTTTCTTGCCTGTTAGCTTCTCCTCATCCTCTGCCGTGATCAAGATATTCGCATCTATGATGACTGCATCAGGGTTGATTCCTCTAACATTCTCCTTGATCTGCTTGACATCTTCTGGCTTGGCTGTATTCACCTTGCTGACGATGATGATATCAGCCATCCTGACATTTGTCTCCCCCGGGTAATAGTATAACTCGTGTCCTACTCTGTGGGGGTCAACGATGACGATGTGCTTGGAGGGCTTGTAGAAGGGGAAATCATTGTTCCCGCCATCCCAGACCACGATATCAGCCTCCTCCTCAGCCGCATCAATGATATCCTGATAATCCACACCCGAATACACGATAACCCCATTATCCAAGTGGGGCTCATAATCCTCCCGCTCCTCAACCGTACACTCATGAAGATCCAAATCAGCATAGGTCTCAAACCGCTGAAGCCGCTGCTTCACAAGATCCCCATACGGCATGGGGTGCCGGATAACCACGACCCTATACCCCATCTCCTTCAAGGTACGCACGAGCCATCGGGACATGGGGCTCTTGCCACTGCCTGTTCTGGATGCGCAGATGCTGATGAGGGGCTTCTTGGGCGTAATCATTGTATCATTTGGTCCAAGAAGTGTGAAGGATGCTCCTGCAGCTTGAACTCTTGCGGCTTCATCGTGGAGATATCTTGCCGAGACATCGCTGTAGCTGAAGAAGACTTCATCCACCTCAAACTCCTTTATGAGTTCCTCTAGCCTATTCTCAGAGTATATGTTGATACCATGAGGGTATGATTCTCCTGCAAGCTCAGCAGGGTAGACCCGTTTCTCTACCCCAGCAGTGGTATCCAGTTCGCTGATCTGGGCTGCTGTGAAGGCTACCACCCTGTAATCAGGGTTTTTCCTGAAGTATGTGTTAAAGTTGTGAAAGTCTCTTCCAGCCGCTCCCATGATTAATGCTCTTCTAATCATAATGACCGTATGATTCAGTTGTTTCTGAGGATAAAACATTTATTATTTAGAACAATTTACCCCAGATAAAACAATACAAGTATTTTATGCCACATATAAAACAAAACAAGACGTACATCAGCCATAAATTTTTCAATCAATCAACCCCATAAAATCCGAACAAGATGAGCAACTACTTCGAGGATCAACCCACACCAGACGAGATAAAACAAAAAATACGAGGCTACAGCAGCTGGCTAGAGATAGACCTAGACAACCTCAGTCACAACTTGGAGGAGATCAAGAGACATGTTGGCGTCACAGTAATGACTGTGGTCAAGAACAACGCATATGGTCATGGCTTGATACCAGTAACCGCACACCTAGAGACACAGGGCGTCGAATGGTGTATGGTTGCCAAGCTCTACGAGGCTGTGAAGATCAGGGAAGCAGGGCTGAAGCTGGATATTCTGAATATGGACGTACTATTCACCGAAGACCAGTATAGGAAGGTTGTCGAGAAGGAGATCACACAGTGCATCTACACGAGTGAGGATGCTGACAAGTTAAACGAGATAGCATCCAAACTGGGAAAGAAGGCGAAGGTGTTCATCAAGGTTGATACTGGGCTCAACAGGATCGGTGTGCGACACTCTGAGGCAGCTGAGTTTATAGAGTATGTCCACAAATTGGAATCAGTTGATGTTCTTGGGATATTTTCTACTTTCCAGCAGAACAATGAGGACCCCAAGATGCTTGCGAAGCTTCGAGCAGTTGATGAGAGGCTCAAAGAGAAAGGGATCGAGGTCCCCATCAGAAG
>CAZZFH010000389.1:0-2545 GCA_964653295.1 uncultured Candidatus Bathyarchaeia archaeon
ACTGGTTGGCGTGAGACCCAACAGGTAGAGGGCGAGGAAGACCTCCAACTCGTCACAGAGATAATCGAGGTCGAGGAAAAGGAAGGAGTAATCAAAGGGATCTTCGCCAAGGACTTTTACAGAGAACACACGTACAGGCGCAGGGTTTTGGCAAACCCCCAGACAGAGGAAGCCATCTTCTGGATAGTGAAACACGGTGAGAGAAACTTCCTTGGGGTCATGGCGCCAAGCGTTGCCCGTGGGGTCAAGAAGCTACTGAGTAACCATGTTGCTGTTGCCCTTGGAACCATATTGGGGGCTGATGTACGTGAGGCAAAGATATCACATGAGACCCTCCAGAGGCTTCACGAGTCCAACCCACAGGCAACCAACCTCATCTGGTTTGATAATGTGGACCTACCGGGTGTGGATAAGCTATGTTTGAGTGGTCAGGGCTTGGCTGATACCGGGATGTATAAGGAGTATATCGATCATGGGATGATCTGGTACGTGGTCTTCACGAGTCAACCTAAGAATTATACTATAGGCATCACAAGGGGCATCGTGATCACCAACTTTAGCAAGTGTACTGTTGAGGAGTTCATCGAATTCGTGAGAGACGATATACTCAAACTCATCGAGGCATAGCTCCAAGGCTTTTTCTACCCTCTTTTATCAAATAGACTCATGCAACTAAGCATCACCACTGATATGTTCGATTACACCTTCAAGCCAACCAAGGTCGAGAAGCTAAACCTCTTCAAAGAATATGGCTTTGAACATATTCATTGGTGTGACAACTGGAACGATGATGTATTTTACACCCAAGATATGATGCAAGAATATGCCAATCTACTCTCAGACATCGGATTGGTGTGCTTAGATGTTCATGGAACCGCAACGCAGACTATATCCATCGACACATTTTCACCTGAACACCATCGAAAATACATCAAACTGCTTGAGAACCGCATCAATTTCTGCTACCATGTTGGAGGAGATGCCGTTGTCGTTCATCCCCCTCCCTATCATGCGCCTCGGCTTGAGGAACGAATGGCTCAAAGCTACAAGATAATCCAATCAGTAGAGAAACTATGCATCGACAAATCAGTAAGCCTCGCATTCGAGAACGTAAGAAAAGACGACCACCAGATACTAGGGGAGTATTTTGAGAGATACTCTCCCGAATTTGTAGGGTTATGTTATGACTCGGGTCATGCTAACATCAATGATAACCTTGTTGAAGTGATGGGGCTTGGTGAACGATTGATGGTCACCCATCTTCATGATAATAAGGGGGAGAAGGATGATCACCAGTATCCCGGGTGGGGGACCATAGATTGGAGAAAAGTTACTGATTGGCTCAAGAAAACCATGCATAATAAACCATGGAACCTCGAGGTAGCCCACGAAAACCAGTTCTTCTCAGGCTCCATGAGAGAATACATCACACTAGTCTGTGAGACTTCACGTGAAACCCTATCTATTTGACTGCGGTTTCCGTATCTTTTTAACCCTAGAGCTACGATTTCCATACTATGGTAGATGAGATAGACGAGAAGATACTTGCACTCCTCGAGGAAAACGCGCGAATGACCTATGTCGAGATAGGAAACCTTGTGGGATTGAGTGAAGGAGCAGTCAGGAACAGGATACAGAGCCTATTATCTGATAACGTGATCAAGCGGTTTACCATCGAGAAATCCATCAGCCACGGCGTCCGAGCCCTCACAATGATCGCTGTGGAGCCCGGGATACCTACGTTTGAGGTGAGTAAGAAGGTGAATGCCCTTGAGGGTGTGGAGCGTATCTACGAGGTTACCGGTGAATACGATATCGTCATGGTCTCCCATGGCAGCAACATCGAGAGCATCAACAAGGTCATCGAGGACATCCGCAAGATCAATGGCGTCGAGAAGACAAACACAATAATAGTGCTTCGCACAGTCTAAACCCTTAACAGAACCCTAAACCTGTTTCTTATTATGAAGAAGGTCCTTATTCCAGTCATACTCATCGTCGTGTTAATCGGGGTATACATCACCCTCAGCAAACAACCAGAGATACCAGACGACCTATCAGATGGCTCCGATGAGCCAACTGAGCCCCCATCCGGTGGAGAAACCCCATCTACTGATGATGAGACACCAGAAGTGCCTAGCACTCCAACAATGGAACGTGGTTTGAAAGGGGTCAGTCTATCTCCTCAAAACCTCACAGGGGCGGGGTTAATTGACTTCTTCGAGAAGGCTCCCGAGTCAAATGACCTTGTTACATGGGTGGGTGACTGGATTCAGATTGGAGAAACCGACGCTGCTCCTTACTTGGTCTATGGGATGAGGGGTCTCTACGGGTACGAGGCAATGGTTATCACGGCATACATAGATCAGGGCTCTGGGACGATACTCAGACCCCTTGATGAAGAGACCAAGCAACTGTATCTGGAATCCGCCATCAGCTTCGCGTCAACCTACAAGCCACTGTATATGGGGTTCGGGGTTGAGATGAACATAGTAAAAAAGACCAACCTAGAGGCATATGACGAGTTCAAAGAGTTCTATCCATT
>CAZZFH010000390.1:0-2544 GCA_964653295.1 uncultured Candidatus Bathyarchaeia archaeon
ACCCTAGGGTTACTGAGTATGATTAGCGGAGCTACCCTTCTCAAGTCGCTAATGAACAATCGTTCGATGTGCATGTATTCACTGTTCCAAGCTAGCTTGGAGACAAACTCGAGCATCTGCATGTGAGTCGTGGTTCTAGTGTAGCCTGTTTTCTCGGGTATCGTGTTGAATTCCGTGTTCCATTCTCCGTTCCAGTTCTCTGGAACCTCTTTATCCCAGAATATCTTGCCCATAACTGATCTGAACACTGTTAGATGGTCGAATATTTAACGCTAGACAAATATGAGAAGCCGTTTATCCCTTTGTTCAACCTGTTTTACATTATAATTCATGTTCTGGAGGCTCTGAGAGATAAAAGACACATCCTCTGGCTCCAGAACGGGCTCTGTATCAGCCTTGATCAGAAAAACAGGAGTATCTGGATCAAAGACATCTATCTTTCTCCGTTTTACCACAGACAAATCATAGCTATCCACTCCAAGATGACGCAGGGCGCCCGCCATCAACCGGACTAGTTCTTTTCTCCTTTCTTCAAGCATCTCATTGAGTGTTCGATCGGAGGTAGAATACATGGTTACTCGCACTGGTGTTTGCGTCTCTTAAGCTCGGCATTAATCTCTTCGATCTGTTCAAGCGTCAGGTCGATATTATGTCGCTCTTTGAGCCTCTTCTTTAGCTCTTCTGGAGAATCCTTATCTCCTGATACTTTTGGCACTATGTTGCACATGTCCTCAATAAAGTTCCATGGGAAGACCACCCAGCGCCAAGTGATTATATCTCCATAATAATCTGGGGTGAATTTGCTCCCCTCTATGTGTCTGAGTGCTGCTGTCTTGATACTAGCAGGATTCTTAGATTTGACATAGTCCACTGCGATCATCATACTCTCACCAGTATCAGTGATATCATCAACAACCAGCACATTACGACCCGTAAGATCAATATCAAAGGGATACTTGATCTGAGCCTTCCCATCAGGAGTAGCAGTAACACCCCAATGCTCAATCTTCAAAGATACAAGGTCCTTAACACCGATATAATCACAGAGAACCCTGCTAAGAACCCAGCCTCCCCGGGCGAGTCCAACCATGAAATCAGGCTTGAATCCGCTCTCATTTATCCTCTTGGCGACGTTTTTCGCTAGCTTATCAAATAGATCCCAGCTCATCAGTTCGCACTCGAAAGCATCAGACATAACACACCAACATCCACCTTTCCGGGTTTAATGTTTTTGAAAAAACGTGAATAAAATGGGGATTCTAACTTAATCCTAGTAGTTTTTCAGGATTAGATTTTACCATCTTGGATACATCATCAGGAGATATACCTAGATCAAGGAGACACGCGATAAACTCCCTCAACCCCTCAACAGGAGTAGGAAGAGTATAGACTCCGAAATCAGTGCAAATTATGCAGTGTTCGGCACCAAGCTCATCGATTTGTTCAGCGACAAGCTTCACTCCTCCAGAGACTTCTCCACTCATACCCTCATCGATACTGGCGTATTCTCGCTCAACATAGTAATGGGTCTTGGGAATAGTAGTAGTATGGGTAAATGCAGCGAGAGTATACTCGATAAATGCGCCCTTATCTGCCATATACTTGAGTTGATCCATTGAGGCTTCCTTGACAACAGCGCTTGAGACTATTGTTTTCTTTATCTCATACTCCTCTGCAAGCTCAACCAGCCTTACACCTTCATCAACACTGGTATGCCCAGTAACCATGTAGATGTGGGGATTCGCGGCGATAAGCCGTAATATCTCGTCGAGGTTCTCTCCGGGGGCTTCATCGACTGGGATCTTGATACACATATCCAGTTCCTTCTGGAACTCGGGGTACAACTCGCTTAGAGGCTTGAACTCGCCATCGAGCAGACGCCCTTCCCTTGCAGCCTGATAATAGGTGCTGTGGGCTCCGAAGCTGATGTATTTGGCTCCATCGCCATAATGGATAGCGGTCTTGACGGCTCTGGGGTTCATTCCGCCATAGACGGTGTTGAGGATCAATCCTCCGTATACCTTGAAGTCGGGAACCACTCGGTTCACGAGCCATGCGGTCCCGTTGCTCATCTCAAAGACATCCATGTATACGATACTCTGCATGCCTACATCTCTGGCTTGTATCGCTGCTTGGAAGGGGTCAACCCTGCGTGGGCTGCTGAATATATGGGGTCCAGCGTGAACATGGATATCAATCGCGCCCTTCAATAAAGCCTCTGTCTGTTCAAGGCTCCTACCAGGGGGCAAGAACTTGTCCATCAAATTTATTCAGACAAATACAGACATCTATGCCTTTTAGAGTATTGCATTATTGGTTATCCTGTAAACCTATAAACAAGAAACACCATCACTCTTTGAAAGATATGGTCACATGCCCTAGCTGCGGAGAAGAAAACAGAAAAGAAGCGCTATACTGTCGGAAATGCGGAGAAAGACTCCAGACCAGTATGTATGTTAAACGAAAAGAGCCTTGGGGAATAGTACACATAGGTGTATTGCTTATCTCGGTGATTTTGTTGATTACAGCTTTTGGGTTGATAAT
>CAZZFH010000391.1:0-2543 GCA_964653295.1 uncultured Candidatus Bathyarchaeia archaeon
TACTGTTGATAAGCTGATTGAGGAGGCGGCTCGATGATTCTCAAGGGTAGAAAGGTGATGGGGGGGAAAGCTGAGGGGTTGGCGTTGGTCTCTTCTGAGCCTGTTAGTTTCTATGGTGGGGTTGATCCTGTTACTGGTTGTGTCACCGAGCCGGGTCATTGCTGCTGTGGTGAGAATATTACTGGTAAGGTGTTCGTTTTCCCTACCGGTAAGGGTAGTACTGTTGGTAGCTATGTGATATACCGGATGAAGAAGCTAGGTACAGCACCAGCGGCAATAATCAATGTCGAGACAGAGGCGATATTGGCTACGGGATGTGTTATCAGCGATATCCCGTTGGTGGATAAGCTGGATCATGACCCTGTTGAGACGATAAAAAATGGTGTGCTGGTCAAGGTTGACGCTGATGAGGGCATCGTTGAGGTAGTGGATTAGTCTTCCTCTTTCCTTTTTTCCAGTATTGATTTCATTATTTTGATCTCTTTCTCGAGTAGCTTTTTCTGTTTGCAGAGTTCGTCTAGTTTTTCCTCGAGGTCATGGAGTTCTACGTCCTCTTGCATGAGGTGGTATACCTCTGAGTGGCCGTATTTTATGTGGAAATCTATCTGGTCTTTCTTGGGCTTCTCGACGCCGCAGAATGGACATACATATATCTTGGACATGTGCTCGAAACCCCATGTAAGATTCGGTTATGCGTCTATAAAGGGTTTTAGTAGCTAATCTGGGTAAGGGCTGATGTCTTGCCGAATTTGTTTTCCGCCACTTTGCATACTGTTTCCCGTTCACTCTGGAGGGTATAGACCCGCATTATATCCAAGTAGCCTACTAGTGTGCCTCCTAGGGGGCTGAGGCTGCTGAAACTGACGGGGTGTTTTGTTCCCTTCGCGGTCTCTGTGTAGAGGGGTATGTCTTGTGGTTTCTGTTGTCTCGCGTAGTATGGTACGCTTGGGGCTGATGATACGTCTATGATGACTGTACTGGGGTCTATGTTGGCTTCGTCTGCGATATCCTGTTCAAGGCTTGTTCTGATGTTTCCCATGAGCATCATGTTTACTGTGAATCGGTCTTTTCGGTGGATGATGGTCTCGTAGCAGCATTTGAGGAGGCGTCTGTCTTGGTAGTCTTGGGTTAGCTGGTATGCGGTCTTGCTTTGCTTGTTATTGGAGTCTTTCAATGATAAGAGTCGTTGAACAGCGGTACTGTCGTCCAACTGGTGGTATTCTTCAACGGTCTTAAAGTCTGTCAGCCCGAGTTCTTCATCGCCTAATTGCATGGCTCTTACCAGCATGACCTCGGCTGCCCTTACGCTCCTGTGGAAATACACTGCCTTGAACATCTCATAGCGGGCTATCACCATAGCCTCTAGCACGTAGAGGGCTGTGTCTTTTACTGCGAGGCGGTTGTCCACTATATCCATGCTCCTTACGAGCCTGTCGATGTCTACTCTGCCATATTCTACGCCTGTGAAGTAGCTGTCTCGTGGGAGGTAGTCCAGTACGTCTGCGCTGAATTGCCCCGCTATTACCTGATTTAGATATGGTTTTTCGTTCTCGTGTTGTCCTATTGCGAGTGTGGACATCTCATCAGCGTCTATGCCGTGTTCAGTGAGTATGTCGGCTATTTTGGATTCTTTTATTATTCGGGTGCTCATCTGTTCGTGGTTGAGATTGCGTTTGTGGAGTACCTCCTCGAAGAGGTGGCTGAAGGGACCGTGTCCTATATCGTGTAGGAGTCCTGCGAGTCTGAGTTTTTGTGATTCTTCTTGGGTGATGAGTTCGGCGTTTTGGAATCTTTTTGCTATCATTCCTGCAACATGGAGGACACCGAGGCTGTGGTGGAATCTTGTGTGTTCTGCGCCGGGGTATGTTAGGTGGGCTGCTGAGAGTTGGCGTATTCTTCTTAGGCGCTGGAATTGGGGTGTGTCTACTATGTTGATTTCTGGTTTGTTTAATTCGATGTACCCGTGGATTGGGTCTTTGATCTCCCAGCTTTGCATATTTAAGAGTAGATTCTGGTTTCTTATAACTGATGTATACTGTTTTTTGTCATAAACGATTTATCACATATTCGATGAATAGTAGGTATGACTGATTATAGGAAAAGGCTTGAGGGTTTACAGGGGTTAATGGAAGAGCGTGGGCTGGACATGGTGGTTTATGGTGCCAGCCCAGACTTCCAGTACATTACAGGAACCTCGGTTGAGTGGAGAAAGCACCGGGACCTGAATTACCCGGCGGACTCTGTGTTTGTGCCACGTGAGGGCGAACCCATCGTTATGGCGGGGATGGGAAATAATGGTAAGATCGCTGATTGTTGGATCGGTGAGCAGCGTCCCTTGGGGATGTTTGAGGACTTGAAGCCTTCTGTGAAGAAGATTATGGAGGATCTGGGTTACCCGAGTAGGATTGGTGTTGGTGAGTATACTTGGGGTAGCTTGGTGTTGGCGATGGCTAACTATAGTAAGGGTGCTACTTTCAAGAGCGCTGAGGGCTTGATGGACAGGATGAGGATGATCAAGGATAGTTATGAGATTGAGAAGCTCA
>CAZZFH010000392.1:0-2540 GCA_964653295.1 uncultured Candidatus Bathyarchaeia archaeon
TCATACCAATGTTGAAAAGGTTAGCCAATCCCCTGTCAGCGGTCATCGAGGAAGCGTGATCATAGACATCTTGATCCGTCCAAGCGGTGAAGAAAAAGGAGCCAACCCCACCCACGTAGACATTAACCCCCTCCTCGGCAAAGACTTGTCTCAATCCTTTTCTCATCTCCTCACCCATACTCGCAATCAAATCATATTTCTCTTGGGTCATTTCCTCCAAAACTACGAGCCCCCCAGCCATAGCCAACGGGAAGGCGTTAAAAGTCCCAGAGAACCCCAGAACTGGATTAGCTGTCTCAGGTAACTCAGCGTCAGGTATCTTTAACGGGCTCATATACTCATCAGTAGAAGCATAGGCACCAACAGGGAACCCTCCTCCAATGATCTTTCCCAAAGCCGTGATATCAGGGGCAACACCATAGAACCCCTGTGCACCCCCATAGCCAAGCCTGAATGATATTACCTCATCAAAAACCAGCAAAATATCATACTGGGTGGTGATCTCCCTGAGGCTCTCAAGGAAACCCGGTCTCGGGGTCATATCCCTCATGGTGGGCTCAACCACAACAGCCGCCAACTCCTCCCTGTGTTTTTTAATCAGTTTCTCAGCCTCCTCCACATCAGTGTAAGGGAAATAAATTGTAGACTCCTCGACGCCAGAGGGTACACCGGGGGAACCCGGCGTCAGAGTCACCCCATCCCAGGACCCATGATAAGCCCCAAGACACTTTGCGATCAAGGGCTTTTCCTTATAGGTTCTAGCTACTCGCAGTGCCTGCATATTCGCCTCTGTACCCGTTGGGGTGAACCTAATCTTATCTGAACCCTTTAATCGCCTCAGAATCTCCTCGGCGAGCCTTGGCTCGGTCTCGGTTGCAGCCCCCAACACGGTTCCTTTTTTCATCTGGTCTCTGACAGCCTGCATTACCTTGGGGTGATTGTGTCCAAGAATCAGGGTGGTATTATTATAGTTGAAGTCAACTCGTTTGTTACCATCTACATCCCATAATTTGCTACCCTTTCCGCTTTTCATGCAAAGCGGGAAAGGACGCCAATAAAGCGCCGACCTAGTACTACCAGAGGGCAACAAGCACTTTGCCCGCTCATATGCCTCCAATGACCCCTTATTTTGTGAAATATACTCTTCGATGATCGTCATGTTTGTAGGTAGTTTCAGTCCACTGATAAGGTTTACAGCCACAACCTTGCACTAGTCCCTTGGCTCCGAGTTCCAATCTAATCCGAATGGATGACTTTGAAGTTAACAGCGTTCTCAATGATCACCAGATTAATCTTTAACCCCAATACATCACGCAAAATCCCTGAGATATAATTTGCTACAAAGTAGCTCCACTTTTTATCATAGATCTTATTACCCAACTCAGAATAGGCCACCAAAAACAAGCTACCTTGGCCGATAAGAAATATTCGATCTATAGAAAGATACTTGTATTATTTTCTAGCGGTGATTGCCTCAAGATTATCATCTTTATCTGATATCACAGCTGAGAGGGATTCAAAGAACTCGATATCCTTGAACCCAGCTTCATGAAGTAACTGCTCGAGATCCTCTCTAGTATAAGCCATCATGCTGGAAGCATGGAGAGTAACCTTGCTCGTCTCAGCATCAATAATATAGTATCTTGCAGTAGCAACCTGTTCTTCTGGGAACCAGAAATTCTCCATCAAACACAGGTGAGGCTCTGGGCTGAACAAGCCCTCCGCAGAAGAGTACCATGACGCTGGGCTGAGTCCCTCACGTTTTACAGTCTCATACCGGTTAGGTTCTACTATGAACAAGCCACCTTCTTTGAGCGAAGCATAGGCTTTTCTGAGTACATGCAGGATATCTTTGCTTTTGAAGACATTGAACTCGCCATAGATCAACATGGCTAGATCATTTTCTTCACCATAGTCTGCTGTTCTTATGTCCTCCAAGACATAATCTACCTCTAAACCCTCCTTCAGAGCCTGTTCTCGGGCGTATTTGATTGATGCAGGCCCAAAGTCAATTCCCTTACAAGTATGCCCCAGCTTCACCAGCCTGTTTGAGTATAAACCGGGTCCACATGCTAGATCAAGTATCTTCGATGGCTTTCCCAACTTTTTGTGAATCCACTCAACATGTCTATCAATTATATCGAATCTTCTGCTCGCTAGATCATGGTCTTGTGTGAGATGATATTTCAGCATTCTCTCACTAAATTCAGGCTCGTTCCATGGTATCTTCTCTCCCTCGCTCCAGGGCTTAGGAGTCTTGATTCGTCGTATTATTTGATGGATATTCATGTTAGCCAATTCATTGATTATATGTTGATAAAATAAAAAGAACCCTATTTTGAGCCATTATACTTTTTTTATCCAGTTTTCACTGCTACGCTACCGGTTTTTCTAGCTTTATCTAAAAGGGAGCTATTATTTTTCACTGAGTCTGGTCCAGATGTGCCTGGTCTATTTCTTGTATCGTTTAGTTACTTGGAGTTTCATTAACTATCAAAAATTTACTCAAACAAAAGAAAGTGGAGAAAATTATAATTAAA
>CAZZFH010000393.1:0-2531 GCA_964653295.1 uncultured Candidatus Bathyarchaeia archaeon
GCATAACCAGAAACTTCCTCGACATCCTAGTTTTGAGGCTCATCCAAGCAGAACCCATGTGGGGCTACAAAATCATCAAGAAAACAGAGAGACTCTTCGGAATAAAACTTAGACACGGCGCCCTCTACCCCCTCCTTAACTCACTAGAGGTAGAAGGGTATGCCAGAAGCGAAAAAATAACCAAAGGAGGACGGGTGAGAAAAGTTTACGAGATTACGCCAAAGGGGATACAACTCGTTGACGCCTACTACGATTTATTAAAGGAACAACTGGAAAAACTGGACATCAAAGAGGACTAGGTATGGAGAAAAATGAAGAAAGCCTGAAGGAACTCAGCGGAGATGAAATGGTAGAACAAGTTGAAAAACTTCTAGAAGAGAGAGGAAAAGAAGCCCTACAGATGGCGAGAAATGAAGTTCTGCAGGAAAAGGTTGAATCCAAAGAGGTTCAGGAAGCATTAAGATACTTCATGACCGAGTATTGGCATGATGTAACAAGACCGGCTCTAATGTCTCTGGTCTGCGAGGCTGTGGGTGGAGACCCTGATAAGGCAACACCTGTGGCGGTCTCAATGATAGTGATAAGCGGAGCAATAGACATACACGACGACATAATCGACGAATCCAAAACCAAAGGATCTCGTCTCACAGTTCTAGGAAAGTTCGATAGAGACATAGCCCTTCTCGTCGGAGACGCTCTCCTATTCAAAGGCTTTACACTGCTATACAAAGCAATCGAGAAAGGAGTCTCAACAGAGAAAGCCTCTCTCATACTCAATATTATAAAAGAAACATTTTTCAAACTTGGAGATGCAGAAGCCTGCGAACTTAGATTTCGAGGACGCCAAGATGTCACTCCAGACGAGTATATTAATGTGGTGAAAAAGAAGGCAGCTGATGTAGAGGCCTACACACGCATCAGTACCATTCTGGGCGACGGGACCCCAGAAGAAGTTGAAGTTCTCGGCAAATTCGGCAGGCTCTTGGGCATGATTATTATATTGAGGGACGACCTGATAGACATGATCGATTTTGAAGAATTGGTGCACAGAATCAACAGAGAACACTTACCTCTCCCAATACTCTACGCATTACAGAATCCTAAATTCAAATCTACCTTAAACTCAACCCTTCTAAAGAAGGAGATAACAGAAGGCGATGCAGAGACGATTTTGGAAGTCACGGAAAAAGCGGAAGGATTTAAAAGATTTCGAACAATCATGGATGGGATGGCAAAAGAAATCTTACAACCTCTAGCAATCCTTAAATATAGAAAAAGCGAACTTACTCTCCTTATCAAGTCGATACTTCTACCGCTTGACGAATTACATCTCTAATTAAAGCCAGAACCTGACGGGTATCTTAAGTTTTTTCTTGTTCATCTTTAACGACCTGTATATGTGTTGGACATATATTCCTATATAAGACTTGTTGTTCACATCTACAAAACCGTATGAATCTTAATTCAAAATTTTAATTTCAAGTTCCCAAGGCTTAATTTAACAAGTTTCGTAATGATAACAAGAGTAGAACGAGCAATGCTAACAGATGCCTCAGAGGACAGTAGCACAGATCGAAAAAACATGTTCATAGCTTCTTTTCTGGTAATTAACGCCTTAGCGTGGCTTTTCATGATAATAATGATGCTCGACAACCTCTTGATCAGCCTTGAAGTAACAGAGACACAGAACATCATTATCTGGACAGTTTATTATGTAACACTCACAGGATCAGGGATAATCGGAGCAACATTATCAAACAAAGTAAACAGAATTAAATTTCTCGGTCTCTGGATAATTTTCGGAGCACTCGTATCGTCATTCCCAGCTCTGTTCATAAACCCTACGGTGAATCAAATGCCAATCCTTGCTATCCTCTTGGGGGGTTCACTTGGGATAGGCATGCCATCATGTCTGGCTTATTTCGCAGATTGTACCTCCGTTGAGAATCGAGGGCTAACAAGCGGAATAATATTTTTATTTACCAATCTAGCCGCTATCGCCCTCTTTTCAATAGGATTTACCAACTCGAATATTGTATTGAGTTGGGTCATTTTGGCTGTATGGAGAGCATCTGGGCTGCTAGTGTTCTTCTTGAAACCAAAAGAGAAGATTGTTTCAGAAACTAAGACTAAAGACTCATTCAAAGTCATTTTTAATAATAAATCATTTCTTCTTTATTTTATCGCTTGGTTTATGTTCATGTTTGTAGATCGTTCAGAGGCACCGATGGTAAGGTTCTTCTTGAATGACCCCACTTACCTTATGCTAGCGCCGATAATTGGAAGCTTCTCTGCTGTTGTAGCAGGCCTTTTGGCAGATCGTGTTGGAAGAAAGCGGATAGTGATAATTGGTTTTGTAACTTTCGGAATAGCCTACGCCGTAATAGGAATCGCACCTGATTTACCCTTTTCAAGGTATTTTTTCTTGGTTATTGAGAGCGTATCAACGGGAATATTGGTTGCAACCTTTGTTCTGCTATTGTGGGGCGACCTGTCGAAATTTGGTTCTTGTGAAAAGTATTACGCAATTG
>CAZZFH010000394.1:0-2521 GCA_964653295.1 uncultured Candidatus Bathyarchaeia archaeon
ACGCAGTACTGATACAGGACTCAACAGAACAACTCTGGACAAAGAAAATGCCCTTCGCAGGCATCGAATCAAGCACCCACTACCTCAGCAGGGACCCTCACGCACAGATGAACCCCGGGCACGAGCAGTGGCTACAGCTACCCAAGATACTGGGGTCGGAGGGCGTACAGGTCTTTGAGGTCAAGGAGATGTTGGGGAGGATCATTGAGAACGCCACTTTGGCTGAGCTTGGTGAGATGGTTGATGATGTATGGATGGGGGTGCCGAGTCCTCCTGAGCCTGAGGATTTGACGGTTGACCACTTGATGTGGGGTAATCCTCCTATCCCGTTCTATGATCCTGTGACTGAGGAGGTGGTGCTTCCTGATCACAGGCGCGTGGCTTGGACTTATACCCGGGATACTAGCTTCACGACACAGATTGGCACAGTCATCTGTAATATGCGCAGGTATAGCAGGCGATACGAGCCAAGGGTGGTGAAGCTCTGTTATCAGTATGATCCAGTGCTTAGTGAGAAGACAGAGATTGTGTTTGACGCTAATGAGACTCTTGGTGTGTTTAGTGAGCCTCCTTGTGTGGAGGGTGGTGATACCCAGATCATAGACGAGGAGACCATTGCTATTGGCGTGGGTCAACGTTCCACAGTCACTGGCGTCGTTGAGACAGCTAAGCGTCTCTTCGAGGCTGACACTGATGGTGAGCTCAAGTATGTTTGTGCTGTGAATCTGGCTGATTATCCTGCTGTGGATTATATGCATCTGGACGTGACCATCAACTACCCTGATAAGGACAAGGCGCTGGTCATGCCCTACGTCTATGACACCGATATACTCAAGGACTATCCACCCAAAAAGCTACTACTGAAGACACTCGAAGCAATCAGGCGCCAAAGTGAGGCGCATGGTCGCCCCATGGAGCCCCTTGTGCATCCTGATCACTTTGCCGCACTTGGCAGGACAGGTGTCTATGTGAATGATGGTGGGGAGCCGAGGCTTCTCAGGAATGAGTTGAGTTTCCTTGATTTCTTGTTGAAGGAGGATAAGCTGGACCCTGATGGGGTTATTCTTGTTGGTGGTGTTCCTGATGATCCTTGGGATGTGGAGCATCTCATGGATACTATGCTTGAGCAGAGCAGGGGCGCATCAAACATCGTGACCATTAAACCGGGCATGGTTATCGCCTATGACCGGAACCATGCAACCAATGAGGAGCTACGGAAACACGGTGTCACTGTCCGAGAATGGGAGTCAGGATACCTAGACTTACTCGGTGGACCGCATTGCAGTACGTCGCCGCTGAGCCGCGACCCTGCCTAACTATTTCTTCTCATTATTCTCCAAATCAGTTCTATCATGAGCATTGCACCGAGTAATCCCAGTGTTACCCCCAAAAATTCAGGCAGTACGGGTGTAATCGTTGAGTTCAAGATATTTGAGGCTGCTATGATGACTATTCCTATCAATGTTGCTTTTCCCGACACCGATGCTTGGAGCCTGAGATGCATAAATCTAGTCTTGATTATTTCTATTTGTGTGGCGCCTCTCATGGTGAGTTCCTTGATTTGTTCATTGTTTTTCATAATATTGTACACCATGATGTATCCAGCTGTTAGAAGGAGGGCGAATGCAAGCGCCTCCAATGATGAAATGGGTGCCTTGAGTGGGTCCAGTGTATATCGGAGCATCTGGGGGATGTCCATGGCTCTGCCCACAGTTCTTACATATTTTCTTATTGTGTAATGGTACTCGATTTTCCATCCTATCACGGATTCGCTCAGTATCACCAATAGGAATAATGCTGCTCCTGTGAACGGGATTTTTCTATTATCTGTGAACTTGTAAAATGTGTATGTTATGATTGTGAGGCACAGGCTAGCTGTGACAGGTGAATACCGCTCCATGTATGTAAAAGGCAGCCTCAGGAACCAGTAGAACCCAGTAAAGTTACAGAGTAGAAAGACCACAGCCTCGATGATCTCTAAGCTTTTTTTATTCATTATCTATTCCCCTGTGCTATTATTGCCTCGCTGAGGAACTCTCTTCTTGGGTTCCACTGGAGCACATAGGCTGATTCTTTTACCTTGTTTACTCTCTGGGTGTCCTCGATGAATCTCAGGTGTGCTGCTTGTGTGGTCGTATTGACTAGCTCGTATCCAAGAAGATGGATGACTATGGCTTGTGGCTGTGATGTTCTGTGGTGGGTGAGTTGGTTGATCTCGAATAACCCATTGGATAGCTCTTCCATGTGCTCTGTATCTATTACAGTGATGATGATGTAGAGGGGCGTATTGTTCTTTGTATAGTTCTTTACCTGTTGAATCGCTACGGATAATGATGGGCTTAGCAACGATGGGGTGATCTGCATCATCATCTTTCTTAGCCTCAGGAATTGTTGTTTCCCCGAGTCTGGTGGAAGGATATTCCGTGAATCGATGTATCTTTGCGCCAATAGTTCATCAGTGTCTGTTGATGATTGGCTGCGTCCTCGGAGAAACCCGATGCTACCACTCGGATAATCATCA
>CAZZFH010000395.1:0-2509 GCA_964653295.1 uncultured Candidatus Bathyarchaeia archaeon
CAGGATACTCGAACTCGTATTTGAACTCAGGGTCCTCTAAGGCTATCTCTTCCAGCATCTCTTTGAAGCGTTTATTGATCTCGTCTATGGTGTAGCCCGGGGGGTACCTGAAGTCAACGATGGTTGTACAGAAATCTGGGATATTGTAAGGTCCGGCAAGATCATAGTCCCTGTTTCTGCCACCTATGATGCTTCCAGCCACCCATCTTGGGGCACCGGGTAGGTCTGGGTCTCTTGCCTCAAACTCCATCAGGTCTATCCTGTCCAAGACTATACGCATCTTCTTGATGGCATCAACGGATTCCTCCATCCTGCTGATGTGGTGGCTCTCACCAATCACATTAATGGCGAAATCATGGACCCCCACACACTTGGTCAGAATATTATCAACGCTATAGGGCTCGGGCACGATGGCATAATCAGTCCATATCCCTTCTTTGAGCATGTGAACAGTACCCACACCTCCCTGAAGCTCACCAACCACGGTAGCACAGACCAAGTCACCCTTGAGTTTCACACCAGAGCGCTTGATAGCCAATGCAGCCATTAGAAAAGCCGCATCACCACTCTTCATATTATGAACTCCAGCGCCCCAAAGCCTGTTTCCCTCGACCTTGGGCTCATAAGGGTCCCACTCCCAGTCAGCGGTAATGGGATCAATATCTAGGTGCCCGTTGAACATCATGGATTTCCCAGTGCCATCTCCCTTCATTACCCCGATAACTTGCCTTCTACCAGGCTGGACTTCTTGGACGTGTATCTCGTCGAAGCCGTTATCCTCATACCAGTCGATCATGAAGTCAACGGCAGGTCCTTCCTGATTGGTGAGGCTAGGTTGTCTAATTAGTTCACACGCGAGTTCTATGATCTCTTCTTTGTGTAGGTAATCGAGTACGTTCAAAGCAATTCGAGAAATAGAGACCGCTTTCGCTTTTATTGTTTACCAGATACCAAGTATTGGACAGTTTTACCTGCCGATTTAACTTTAATATATACATCCCAGTGGTAGGCTGTGAAAAGAGATGAACATTGATTTCCATAACCACTTCTACCCGGATGCATACATCCAGGAACTCAAGAAAGAGAAGGGATACGCCAGCGTATCCACAGACAACCAAGGCAGGTTACTGATCCACTATACGGGTGACTATAACGTTGTGGTAGGCGCTCACATTGATATCGAGCACAGGCTCAAGGACATGGACAAGAACGAGATCGACATGATGGTACTCACTCTTACAACCCCTGGAGTTGAAAGAGAAAACCCTGAGAGGGGAGTTAAGCTAGCCAAGCTCACAAATGATGGCTTCGCTGAGATCATCGAGAAGTACCCTGATAGGTTCACGGCGTTAGCGACTCTTCCATTGCAGGACCCAGTGGCTGCGGTTGAGGAGCTTGAGAGGAGTGTCACTGAGCTGGGTTTGAAGGGTGCGATGTTGTTGTCGAACGTTAATGGTAAGCCACTTGATGCACCGGAGTTTATGCCAGTCTATGAGAAGGCTGTGAAACTAGATGTGCCAATGTATATCCACCCCACCTCCCCAATCAACTACAAGAGCATGGAAGACTACAGGCTCGTACCCATGATAGGCTTCGGTATCGACACAAGCCTCGCAGTCATCAGGCTCATACTGAGCGGCACCATGAAGAAACTGCCCAACTTCAAGCTAGTAGCTAGCCACGTGGGTGGGATATTCCCATTCCTGCGTGGACGAATAGAGACATGTTTCAACGCTTATCCTGAATGCAAGGTGAACATCACTGAGCCCCCATCAGGGTTCTTGAAGAAGGTGTGGATGGACTCGATCATCTATGATAACGATGTATTAATGTCTGCCTTGGCTTTCAGTGGCGTCGAGAAGATGATGCTGGGTACAGATCACCCGCACCAGATCGGTGACATTGAGCACGCCGTGAGGCGGATCAAGGAACTAGATATCCCTGAGGAGGATAAGGAGTTGATTCTGGGCGGGAACGCCGAGAAGCTCCTCAAGCTCTAGGTTCTCCTGAAAGGTTTCAGCCAGTACTTTTCTGGGTCATGTGGCTGACCATACCCCATCATATCATCACTCCATACCCAGAATCTGTTCAGCTGGGGCACATGCTTGATGAACCACTTCACCACATCATGGGCTATCCCCTGTGACTTGGTGAAACTGCATGTCCTAAAACAGACACTACAGGCAGATCCCACCTCATTCCAGTAAGCCAGACAAGCCTCCTCATCACCATACCACTTCAAGAACCCCGGGTTATTCGCCTGACATACCGCATCATAGGTCCTTGGACCATGGGGGATTGCTTGGGCTGGGCAATGTATTGCGCATTTCTTACAGTCCTCACAATACTGGATTATACCTGGGTGAGCCAGCTTGCTCTGGGGTAGTGGAAGATCTGTGAATACTTTCATCAACCTAACCAACGGACCGCGTTCCCATGTGATAAGCCGCCCATGACGACCAGCATGACCCAACCCAGCCTGAATAGCTATGGGTACGCTCGCAGCGGT
>CAZZFH010000396.1:0-1832 GCA_964653295.1 uncultured Candidatus Bathyarchaeia archaeon
GGTGACTTCTTGTGGCAAGCAGGGGGGCAATGCCTGTCTGACGATTATTCGGAGCCTCTCTGCAACAGCGATGCAGGGGTGAAAGCCTTGCAATTCTACGTTGACCTAATTCACAAGGACAAGGTAGTTCCATTAGATGCTGTGGGATTTATGTGGCCTGAGAACACAAAGCTGTTCTCCCAGGGAAATGCGAGCATGGTTTTCGACTGGCCAGGTATGGCCTCTGTATACCAAGAAGCATTGGGAGGAGAAGGGACTGTGGGCTTCGCCCCATTGCCATGCGGTGTTACGTGCGAGAGTACGGCTGTGGCGCACGCTATTGCTGTAAACCCTGATACTAAGAACACCCAGGCCGCCGCAGAACTAGCCATATTCTTAGCATCCAGTAAGGCTCAAATGGAAGGCTATGAATTTCAGCAGCGTCTTCCAGTAACCAAGAGTGTATGGGACACGATATTGGCCAATGCTGTAGATACCGAAAAGGACCGTTTGTTGGCACTAAAGCAATCTGCAGATAATGGCAAAGCGTGGCCCAAGATCTCTCAATGGGCAGATATTGCTTTGGTGCTTCAAAGCGCTATTGAGAAGGCACTGGCCATGCAAGTCTCTCCTAAGGAAGCATTGGACAATGCTGCGAATGAGGTTCGTAGCATCTTGAAGGAATGAAGTCAGTAAGGGCAAGTGTTGCCAAAAAGTTGAATAAAAGCTTTTAGCCAAGCTGGCCGGGGTTTACTGTATGCAGCATGTATATCCCCGGCTAGTTCCTGAGTTTAGCGGCGAGGGCTGGTTCTAAGATGTGTAGTGTTAGGGAGAAAGGGCTACAAGCCAACGGAGTATTCGTTTCTTCAGCTTCATACGGGATAACCCATGAATAGGCACGATCTGAGCGATAGGGTCCGACTTAACTTTGGTACGAAACTGGTAATTCCTGCCTTTCTAACAATTGTGGTAGTGCTTCTCTTCCCTCTTTTATATGGTTTCTTCATAAGTTTTTTCCGATGGGGAATTACTGCAAACGGGCGAGAGTTTGTAGGACTACAGCAATATTTTAAGGCCTTTCATGATTCCACTTTTCTAGGCTCATTTTACAGAAACGTTGTCTTTGGCGCCATTGTATTAAGTGCTGAGCTTGTACTTGGTTTCGGAGCGGCATTGTTACTGAATTCCCCTGTAAAAGGGGGCCGCTGGGCGAGAATTCTCTTCATGCTACCATTTTTCACTACCATGATTGTGATAGGATTTAATTTTCGATGGATGTTTAGTGGGCAAACCGGCATAGTCAACCTCATTTTAGAAGGATTAGGTCTACCTACTCTCAGCTGGCTTGGCATTCCGCATCTTGCCTTCTTATTGATTATAGTTGCTGATATTTGGCAATTTACACCCCTTGTTGCCCTCATCCTCCTAGCAGGATTGCAAGGGATCCCTCTTCAACTGCGAGAGGCCGCATCAATTGATGGGACTACTTACTGGCAGTATGTACTGCATATTGTGATCCCTCTGCTTAAACCATCCATTTTGCTAGCAACGGTGATACGGATTATCGACATCTTCAGGATTTTCGATGTCCCCTATATTATGACAGGGGGAGGACCAGGAGATGCAACACTTCTCCTGCCTATGAATATCTATGAAACTGCCTTTCGTGCCTTCAAGTTTGGATACTCCTCCGCTCAGGCATATATAGTTTTAGCGTTCTCATTGATTTTGTCATTGATAGTCATCCGGGGGGGGGGGGGGTTATTCAAAAATGATACAAAAAAAAATCGAAACTGGGATCGTTGGGGGGTTTATGAAATTGATCGTATTTTTTCCCCTTTTTTGGTTGGGGG
>CAZZFH010000396.1:1842-2507 GCA_964653295.1 uncultured Candidatus Bathyarchaeia archaeon
GGTTTCTTTTTTTTTTGTCTTTTGAAGCTAAGCGGGGGGGGGGGGGATATTCAGAAATGCATCGAAATAACACTGCAACTACGATCGCTACGTGGGTTATGATAGTCATCGTACTATTTCCCCTCTTATGGTTAGGGTTCACCTCGCTGCGGACCAGTCAAGACCTGTTTTCAAGAGGCATTGATATTCTCCACCTGACTATTCATCAATACATAACCGCACTTCATGAATATAATCTATCGCGATACCTCTTAAACAGTGTTCTACTTAGCATATCTGTGGTAGTGCTAAACCTCCTAATAGGTATCCCTGCGGCCTATGGGCTAAGTAAATACCGGGTTCTCTTTGGATCAGGGTTCATGCTTATGTTGCTAATTGTAAGAATGGCGCCCGTGATTACGTTAGTACTCCCTCTGTTTCTCTTGGTTTCCCGTGTTGGTCTGCTCGATACAGTTATTGCTCTGATCGCTGCACATGTTGCTTTTAAATTGCCTATGACCATTTGGCTGCTAATCATTTTTTTCCAGAAGGTGCCAATAGAACTAGAGGAGAGTGCTAAACTTGATGGAGCTACCGATCTCCAGACGCTTGTACACGTTGCCATTCCACTTATTACGAGAGAGGGCATTTGAATGCCCCGTCTCGGGAGAGCGGGGATGAAAAAT
>CAZZFH010000397.1:0-2489 GCA_964653295.1 uncultured Candidatus Bathyarchaeia archaeon
TCTCCTATGACGCTGATCTTTACGACCTTGTCCTTGTTTGTCCTGATCATTGCCTATTATCTATTCAATGTGGTGTTAAGTTTACCGAGTTGGATAAACTTTAAAACTAGGTAGAATTCTACTATGTCACTTCCAGTGAAAACATTTGAGGCTATTAGATATCACAGTATTATCCGTAGAGGGACTGCTTGAACGCAAAGGTAGGGTAGCCCTCAATGTACTTGGTATACTCATCGGATGCGCTGCGGTAACTGGATTAATCTCTGTTGCCGACGGGATGAACAACCAGGTGCGGGATCAACTCACTATCATTGGGACAAACACATTATTCATTGTGCCAGAAGAAGCAGAGGAAGCTGCCTCGACGCTCAGCGCCAACCAGATACTGAGCCAAGAGGGTATCAGCTGGAGAGACCGCGATATCATTGAGTCAACAAGGGGAGTGTCTTTGATTAGCGAGATATCGCAGAACGCAGGCTCCTTCTCAGTCAAAGGGGAGAGTTATAATGTCAAGGTTCTTGGTGTTGGCTATCATTTCCCAGAAATCAATCAAGATGTAAAAATGGATGAGGGCCGGTTCTTCGTCAGAGGCGACAACGCTGTAGCTATCATTGGCAGAAACGTTGCTTGTCCAAAAAATGAGGATGAGCAAATAGTAGCCTTGGGAGACAGAATCAAACTAACTATCAGGGTTAGAGGCGAGTCCAAGGAGATAACCTTGCGTGTAATCGGTATAATTGAAGAACATGGCTCATTCTTTGGGCTCAATGTGGATGATGTTATTGGTATCCCATTTAGGATATATGATCAGGTCTTTGAGCAGGGTGGAAGCTGCGCAATAGTGCAAGCCTATGTCGATGAGACTGATGATATCGATCAAGTAGCCGATCTTCTGAAAGACAATCTTGGTGATGACTATTTTGTGGTTTCTCCAAGCGCTGCTATCATTGTGCAGAAACAGGTCACAGGTACGATCCAAGCCGTTTTAGGCGGGATAGCGGCTATCAGCATGTTTGTTGCTGGGATTGGGATAGTAAACACCATGGCGATTTCCGTTAATGAAAGAACCAAGGAGATAGGTACTATGAAGGCAATTGGAGCCAAGAGCACAGATGTCTTATTCCTGTTCTTATCAGAGGCTCTCTACACTGGTTTAATTGGTGGATTTATTGGCGTGGTCTTGGGTTTTGTCATCGGGAAGCTGGTTGGACGCTATATTGGATTACCTGTAGAGGTTAATTATATGCTAGCGGCGGGAACTCTTGTCTTTGCCTTGTTCACAAGCCTTGTATCTGGGTCTAGTCCAGCTTGGAATGCGGCAAAAATGAATCCTGTTGAGGCGTTAAGAAGAGAATAAGAAAATTATCGAAGATAGGCTCTGATGAGCTGCATCAGCTTACCTGGGCTTCGCTTCACGATACCTGCTAATGCGGCTGCGACGTTTTCTCCGTTTGCTAACGCGAGGATATCGTCGTTGGTGATAACATCTGCCAGTGTATTGAGGTCATCATCATTGAACTTATCCAGCATCTCAAGAACCTTGCCGCTCTCCCTGATCCGTTTTCCCCAATACTTGTCAAATTCTATGCGGAACTGCTTGAGTCTCTTCTCTGAGACATCTCCTGCAAGAGCCGCCTCAGCTGCGATCCTGCCCGCCATCTTACCTGCCTCAATTCCGCTATGGATACCTGCGCCAGTCATAGGAACGAGCATTCCTGCCGAGTCACCAGCAAGAATCAATCCATCCATGACTACCTTGTCTATTATACCACTAACAGGACATATTCCACCGTTTTTCTTGAGTATCTTGGCGTTTCTGAATCTTGGATCGTTAGCACAAAAGTCCTTCAAGTACTCAATGGGTGCCTTGGTATGCTTTTTCCTCACCCCGAGACCAACATTGGCCACTGATTTGCTCTTAGGAAAGACCCATGCGTATCCACCTGGGGCATAGTTCATTCCCATATAGAACTCATTAATTGTAGGGTCTTCAAGGTCCAGTCCTCCCAGTTGATACTGGGCACATGTAACAAAGTCAGGGAAATACCGTTGTAGACCAGCGCGTCGCCTGATTATGCTCCAGTGACCATCAGCGCCAATCACAACCTTGGCTAGGAACTCTATCTCCTCTCCATCCTTGACTGCTTTCACTCCAACGATCTGTTTTCCATCCTTGATTACATCTGTTGCACGTGTCTGGGTCATCAAATTGGCTCCCGCCTTTACAGCGTTCTCGGTCAAGGTTCTATCAAAGACTTGCCTGTCCAACGTGTAGCCAGTCCAGTTATTAGATGTCATATCAAGAGTCTTGCCATTAGGGGCAACCACCCTAGCAGTACTAATCTGTTGTGAAACGTAAGGAGGAACAGGTTCAAGACCCCCATCTTGGATACCGCCAACGCTGAGTCCTTCTGCGCAGTAGACCGGTGTTCCAGGTGTCTCGTGTTCCTCGATAATTATGACTTCGACGCCTTTCTCAGCTGCCACTT
>CAZZFH010000398.1:0-2488 GCA_964653295.1 uncultured Candidatus Bathyarchaeia archaeon
TTCGATGGATAATCTTCCCCACTCGCCCCATGGGCAACTGGGTTTATGTGAACTATTCCATCAATCGGGTCCTGATGGTGGTGGTCGATCATGGTGACACTGGATTTCTCGGCTATCCTCCGAACATTTTCTGCGGGGAGCGCCATATCACAGATGATAACATTGGGGTAACCTTGTGCCATCCTGATGTCTTCGTCTGTCAGATAAAAGGTGCCCAATGGAGGCGTCCAAGTCACAATATCCTCCCTCTGTAAATGATCAAGTATCAATGATGCCGAACAAATCCCATCGGTGTCCCAGTGATGAATGAGCAGCACCGAGCCACCACCAATATCAAGCATACAAATGAGAGCACCCCGGAGATTTAAGAGGTAATCGAAAACCCGCCAGACTCCGCGACACCAACTTTTTCGATAATTATCTAAACAACAACATCCGATGATGGCACCGCGCCATTCTGGATGTGCCCAAAGTTATTGATTAAGAGGAACCAGTCCTCATCGTTCACGATTATGAACTCTGAGCTTTTTTCCGTGATATTCAATCCACGCCCCCTCTCATAGCTCTCAAACCGGTTATTACTGCCCTCAAGTGCCTCGATAAGCATCTCCAAACGATCCTCTTCTAAAATGAAGTAATCAACTGGACCTCCAGTCAACACAGTGATACTTGTATTGAGAACATCTCCTTTCTCGACCTCCAACTGTATCTGGTGATACTGGTTCAACTTCACCCTCACGGCTTCATCGAGTACTGTCTCGACCTCTGTCTCATTGTGATAAACGATCTCTGGAGGCTTGGGCTGGAGAAAAGTCACTATCAGGTACCAGAAGACCGCGATTATCACTAGGAAAATCACGATTATCCTAATGGTTGAGGTATCCCTATCTTGACTCACATTGAAGAAATAGCCAGACTTGATAAAAAACCATTGAATCAACTAGAATAAACCTCATATCCTCAATACGCCTCTTTCACGCTGATATTCTATGAACCAGAATGACTCTATCAAGAGGAGAAGAGACTCCATCATGAATCAAGCCCAGAAAAGGGGCTATGAGGCAGTCGTATTCTTCAACGAGGTAATCAGACAAAACCCCAGTAACACCATCTATGTCATGCCCCACGCCCTCGGGGACGAGCATCAGACCTTCATCATGGACCACAACGGGGATACCACCCTAGTTATGCCCCACTGGGGAGCACCAAGAGTGAGAGCATCGGGAGAGTTCAATGAGGTTATCGCCATCAAACAGGAAAAAGGACATCATATCAAGGGGACACTAGAGGCGCTCAAGAAGTATGACAAGGACAAGATCTGCTTTGATATCTCGACTGTTAGCGCCCAGATGTGGTACAGGATCACCTCAGAGCTAGGGATAGCACCCACTCCTGACCGAGACATCAGTGACATCGTGTTCAAGCTAAGAAGCATCAAAGACGAATACGAGATCGAGGAGATATGTCGAGCCATCGAAATAACAGAGGCAGCCTTCCACCTGCTCATCGAGGAGACTAGTCCTGGTAGAAACGTGGCTGATATGAAGCGTGAGCTGGACGCTAACATGATAGAGCTGGGTGCTTATGAGTTCAGCTTCGATAGCAGCATTGGCTTCATCAAGGGAAATAAGACAGAGTTCCTCAAGCACGGTGATGCCCTCAGCCTAGATGTAGGGGTAAGATTGGATACAGGTTACTGTAGTGATATGGGGCGAAATTGGCATGTAACATGGGAGAAAGCCACCGAGGACTATATGGATCGAGCCATGCAGGCACAAGTCGATGGGATAAAAGGCATCAAACCCGGAATGACTGGAAACCAGGTGCTCGACCATGCAAACAAGCTCAACAGAGAGCTGGGATTCAAGGAGACAGTGAGAACTGGACACCAGATCGGATTGGACGTCCACGACTATACCATGCCCTATGCGCCAAGCTTCGGACCCATTGAGACCGACGCTCAGCCCTTAAAGCCCGGTATGACCTTGACCTATGAGCCGAACAGGCGAGACCCAAAAACAGATTACCGGGGGCATATCGAGGACATTATCCTCGTCACCGAGAATGGGGCCAAGTGCCTGAACCAGATGCCCTACAGGGTTACCTGGTAGTCTCTTCTCTGAGGAAATCCCTCAGCCTTCTCATCTTTTCTAGTGATTCCTCGAACTCAGAGTCATTCATCCTGATGAGGTTGGCGTACCAGTAGATCCTGTTGAGCATCAGTGGGTTCATTGGACCGAATTTCATGAAGAAACCCGAATAACTGCATTTCTCGCACACCTCATACTTGTTCTCAGGCTCATTAATGGACTCTTGATAGTCTTCCTGTATCTCTTCCAGCATTACCGCTGTTTCGAGGCTTGGCTTAATTGGAATCCCCAGTTCTTGGAGCCCGAATAGGAGATCCAAGTACCGCCTAGTGCTAGTCTCAGTGATCCTGTCATCAGTGTAAAGATAAGTATCAGCAGGAACCGAATAGTAGCTTTCT
>CAZZFH010000399.1:0-2483 GCA_964653295.1 uncultured Candidatus Bathyarchaeia archaeon
GGATGACTCGAAGTTTGAAATGCTTATCATCAAGAAGAAGGATGGTGGACTGGGATAGGCGACTATGTCCGTTTAATTTTCTCAGTGCGCGTGCGCATGGAGAAGAGTTTTTTCTTGGACTTAATTTTTTGTGTTTTTCATTTTTTTATGGTATGTGTGTATGTTGCTGAACGCCCTTTTTCTGTTATCATCGCTGACAGTATTCCGTCTGGGCCTGGGAGGTTTGTTCTCATCGTTCTGATGAGGCCTTCTCTCTCCGCTTCCTCGATGATCTCGCCGATATCGTGGAGTGGTAGTCCTGTTTCCTTCTGGATGGTTCTGGGGAGGGCGAAGCTGAAGCCTGCGCGGTCTGGTTTGATACCTGCCAGAAAATTGAGGACCCGCATCATCTCGGGGAGGGCTTGGGAGGGGTCTCCGATAAGTTTGACTCATGGTATGGAAGGTGAGACCTTGGTGAAAGTGCGTGTTTTCACCCTCTCACTGCTGAGACAACGTTGGCGCGCGCGAGACCTATCGTGGTCGTGTAAAATGCGTGAGAAAAAGAGGGGGAGGGTGTCTCTGATGCTAGTATTTACGAGCTATTAGTGTGAGAGTCATGGCTGCGACCATGGCAAGGATAGCCGATATTGTTCCATGGGGGACCTCCGGTATGACTTGCGCTAATGTAACTGTGATTTTTATAATTTGGCCAGTAACCCATAATTCAGGCTCGATGGGATCTCCCTGATCATCGGTAAAATACGGATAAATGGAGAATAAGTACATACCAGGATCTGTTCCATCCGGAACCTTAATTGTGATGTCGAATGTGTAAGGCCACCCTGTTCTTAAGTGATTCACGCCTTCCTCATCTTCTCCCGGTCTATAAACGCCTGTATACTCAGAGGGAACTACGTTTGTCAACCAGCCTTCATAACCTGTAGCGGCCTTAACCTTCAATTTTCCCCAATACTCATAAACCGGAAAGGGGCCTTGACCCCCAAGATCTATTGATATTGTCTCAGATATTGATTCTCCAGGTCGGAGGGTTGCAGTAAGCTGGACTGGAAAGGTTGTTAGGGGTATTTGAGCAGAAACGTTTAGTACGGTCAGTAACAGTCCGAGGAGGGGCAAGAATGTCAGAATTCTTCTAGTATGGCTCGTTTCTATTCCTCTTTAAATATATTAAACTAAAAGTATTTAACTTTAAGTATATATATTTTATAACGATTAAAATCTATATTTGAGAAAAAGCACGTTTGAAGAACACAGGTCAATTGCGATCCCTGTGCGCGCAGAGGGTTAATGAGAATTATGATCTTAATTGATCTAACATCGTTATCAATATGGTGTTGTGGTTTAACCTTAGCGCGTTTGGTTGGTATTGATTTATATTTTGATAAACAATATGATTGTTAGTTATGTCTTTCAAGTTTGATCCGTCGGAGTCTGGTTTGAGGAAGACTTTGAAGGAGTATCAGGAGTTGGCTTTGCGTTTCGTCTGGGAGGTGGGGGAGGAGGGTGCGAACTCGGGTGCTGTTTGGCGGGCTGTGAGTGAGAGGCTTGGGGAGGGCAAGTCTATCTCGAGGGCGTCGGTGATCTTCTTCCTGAATCATAGGGTGGATGATGGGGTCCTTGGCTTCCGGGATGCCACGAGTAAGGGTGGCCATCACCGAGTCTACTTTGCGAAGCTGGATGAGGAGGGCTACAGGAAGTATCTGTTGAGGACGGTCATCGACAGCATGATGCGGGATTTCCCTGGGGAGACCCGTGAGGTTCTCAGGGAGTATTCCTGATCAATTTTTTTAATTTGCGAGTGCGCAATAGTATTGAAAATTTAATTACTCGTTAAAATCTAATTCTTCCGCTACAAAGATACTCCACTGACCTATCCAAACTGAGCCTTGATCGCTTATGGTTGTCTGTGGTTCGATGATCAACCAACATCCATCTGATAATCCTAGGTTTGTTAAATCGTCGTAGTGCCAGTAGGAATAATCGATTTTATCAAGGTGAATTAGTGTCATTGCATGATACTCGTCATTTTCATTTTTAAAAAACCCAATAGCAGTTTCAATTTCAACCGTTTCAAAAAGTGCTGCTGCTAATATTGAGTAATCGTCACAATCGCCTGACCTAAATCCGATTGTCTCAACTGGTGCCAGAAAAACATCGTTAACCTCGGATTCGTAATGAATATGCTCATCAAGGAAATTCAAAATTTTTGTGATTTTTTTTGTTGGTGTATCATGACTTGAAATTCCAATAGAATCCATAATACAAGAAATTGTGCTCCATGCCGTTTCGTAACTGTTTTCTCCCGTCATTTCCTCGTAGTCAGTCTCATAATCGGGCCAATATAGTCTCCAAAGATCATGTAGAGCTAAGTTACCTGCAAAATCTATTTTCGCTTGCCATACGCTCTTTTCTGGGGTTGTCCACCAGTATCTTGCTCCAGTTGGACCAAGACCCTCTCTAAGATTGTCATAGTAGCTCTCTAGACT
>CAZZFH010000400.1:0-2482 GCA_964653295.1 uncultured Candidatus Bathyarchaeia archaeon
GCCCTCGGCTCAGGAGTTGAAGGATATGCTGTTCAGCTGGTATGTCTGCATGAATGTCAGGAGCAACGGTGTGCTCCTTGGTAAGGAGAATGCAACTATTGGTATAGGTACGGGTCAGCAGGATCGTGTTACTGCGGTTAAGCTCGCCTTGGAGAAGGCGGATATGCGTGGGCATCTTGCTGAGATACCGGGCTCAGTGTTGGCTTCAGATGGTTTCTTCCCCTTCAGGGATAGCATTGATTTGCTCGCTGAGTATGGGGTCAAGGCATGTGTTCAGCCAGGTGGAAGCGTCAAGGATAATGAAGTCATCGAGGCGTGCAACGAGCAGGGTATAGCCATGGCTTTCACTGATGAGCGGTGCTTCCGCCACTTCTAATATTCTTACTTAGACGCTTTTTGTCATATATTTCCCGGTTATTGTGTACGTTTTTGCACTTATTTGAATAGTAAAGAAGCTGTTTTAGAGGTTAGTTTATTGAAATAGGCTTGGTTTCGCGTTTAACACGCTACCCCCCCCCCCATGCTGGGGTTATGCTGGGTACCATAGTTCTTCTGTGTCGATTGTTATGAATCCGAATGATTCTGTGTTTCTTCCGAATAATAGTCTGCATTCTGCCCATACTCGTATATGATCTGTAATGGTCCATTGGTTGGACTGCAGATTAGGCTCCTGTATCAAGGGTTCTCCGTTTTCGGTGATCACTATTGGACCCACAAGGCTTACAGTGTACCAGCCTCTGGATAGGATTATTCTATGGCTTAGTGCGTCTTGATTGTTTTTTATCCAGACGATTTCTGACATCCAAGCCGCGGATTCATTATACGCGTATGTTTCGGGGACGGGTATTGATGACTCGTTGAGTAACGCGTTTCCCCTCTGAATGGACAAGGGAATTATTGACCCGGGGGTGACGCTGGTCATCAGGCTTACCTCAAAGACCCTGTTATTATCAGGTATATAGAACAAGAGAACAGGTTCATCAAGAGCATCAGTAGAGGAACAATAAGACAAAGAGGTCTTTGAAGCCACCATAATATCTGGATTAGATTTTATTAGGAGATCTAGCTCCGAGAATCGCTTCAACGGCGCTAACTCATCTGTGAGGAACTGGATCTCTGCTTCCTGATTCTCCAATATGAGCAGTTGAGATGCCTGAATATCTGCAAGATTCAGTATACACGCAGAGGAAACGACGAGGATCGTGAGCAGGATTGTGAAAGCATACTTGTAAACATCACCAGGATTATTCGTAAGGTATCTTCTCGGAGGGTCTTCGATATTGGTTATCATCTCGACAGCGGCTTTGCCGAAAACAGACAAGGTATACATGGTCTCATCTTTTGCTATCAACTCACCAAGAGAATCCAGATGATAGGTTAAATGAGAACTCGATATCTCTAACTCATTGAGCAAACCAGTGAAACTCAGCTTTCGCCTAGAGAGAATCCGAAGAACCTTTCGCCTCACCCCATGCCGTAGTGCATTGAACATGGTGGAGTATAGCTCGTCATCCCTTACCTGCATATATATCCCAAAATAAAACTCGGAAAATACGGTGAAAAGGGTTTTTGTCAAGGATCCTTGACAATCGGTGTTTTGGTCTATTCTAGTTCTTGTCAAGAAACGTTGACTAGAAAACAGTTGAATCAGTCCTTTTTGTCAACCTTTTTTGATAAAAACCCTTTTTTAGGCTTAAAAAACTGTTTTATTTGATAAAATGGCTGTGTTTAGTACCCAGGGCGGGTCCTCGAAGAGGCGTGATTGGGGTAAAAACAGGGTAAACACAGCCTCATTTATATCAACCATTCTCCTCGCATTATTCCTCATCTCAACCGCAATAGAGTCAATTGGCCCAAAGATACTGATAATCGGGGAAAAGGAAGAAGAAGTCAAGGTCTTTAACGAGATAAGACTCGTGGGAATAAACTTTAACAGGACTTCGCTCTTTGGCGCCGACAATTTCTATGGAGTCGATTACGTGGTATATGGGAGACCTGAAAATGACTTGCTTCGAGTTGCTGTGGGTGAGTACTATGAGATGGGAACATGGTACTGCAACAACACGGTTAGAACCCCGTACAGCGGAGAGATAATACCGTTTCAGTTGGATTCAGAGCCACTGGGTAACAGTTCAAGTCTTGATATCTGGGTCTTAATCGACACTGATGGGGTTGTACCTGAGCCAGACTATCCGAGAAAACTGGATTTCATGGTGATGAATTACTCCAATGGGAGATACGACTATGTTTTGGCGGATTCATGGAACTGTAGCTATGATGAGACGCTGGAGCTTTTCTGGAAAAATCAGACCATAATGCCTTGGGAAAAATACACGATCAACTACTATTCAACATCAAAAAACATTACAAAACATGAAATCACGCCTAGAGATGAGGCGAGATATACACAGGTACCTGAGGAAATCTTGGACAAGCTCAGAACAAGGGCAAGATACGTAACAGATGAGGCGGAGAACGACTA
>CAZZFH010000401.1:0-2481 GCA_964653295.1 uncultured Candidatus Bathyarchaeia archaeon
ACCCTTGATCCTGATATTTGCCACAATCTATAAGGGGCGAGGTATCGCTTTCACTTTCATCTATTACGCGTTTATCTCAATCCCACTCCAAGTTATTCAGTATCTTAAGACCTTTCAGGAAGGGGTTTTCCCGCCCCTGTACACCCCTTTAAGCTTTATTTATCATGATATTCAGGGCTCATTGAGCTACATTAACTTGGATGAGCTGGGGAAGGTATTCAATAGTATAAGTGAGATTTTCATCTCACGTGGTTTTGAGAGGTATGTTACAGAGGTTCCTGATTATATTGTCGAGCATTTCAGCGCCTATCTTGCTACTGATTACGTTGAGTATATTCGCTCCATTGAGATACCGCTTTCCTCTGCTCCAGGGTATGTGATTGATAGCTTCATGGAGTTCGTCTCAACCTACATCCCAACCTACGCGAACTCTGTGCTGCCAAGATATCTAAACTCGACTCTTCCATCCTTTATGACCCAGAATTTGTACCAATATATCTATGATGCTCTTCCTTCCGTTGGTACTGGGGTGCTTCGATTAGAAGTCGAGAGGCTCTTCCCCCAGTACGTGAATCATGTATTCCAGACCTATTTCCGGGAAGCTACAGGACAGCTATTGAACTCTGTTCCCGGTATCATATTCTTCCTTGTTATTATGGTGGGGTTCATCTCGGTGATTACTTTGCTGAATATGAATATGCCTGATCCCATCAAGGAATCAGTTATTCCAGGTAAGTACGTTGATTTTGTAATCTATCTGTTGCCCATATTCGTGGCGGCTGTAACCAATCTCATATTTTTCGTATCAATAGATAAGCTTCAACAACCATTGGCGTTTCAGGCTACCGTAAATCAATCCATCATGTTATCCAGCACGGCATTCACCATACTGTTCTCTGCCCCGGTTAGCTTCAGCAAGTACCTTTTTGATCTCAGGGAGGTGAAGGAGGTAAGGTCGGTCTCATTATTGGGTGAGTGCGATTATCAAGGCGAGAAAATCGAGAGACTCATCAAACTGGTCAATCGTATGAGGACGCCTGTCCCTGATAACTTCATAGACCTCAAGACCCGCATGCTCATCGCCCTCGACGAGGTAAAAGAGATCAAGGCGAACACCGAGCGAGCCAAGGAGCTCAAAGAGGTGGATGAGAACATCCGCAGGGTCTATAATGGGTTGAAGGACGAGGTAGAGAGCTTCGAGACAAGGCTCGATGTGGCTCTCAGGGACTATTATATCAAGACCAAGTTCGAGTATCTTGAGGCCGCTGGAGAGATCATCGACCTAGGATTGGATGTTGATCCACCTGTCCTCCAAGAGATGGAGTTTGATGCCCCCTTGGAGGAGAAACTGGACCACATTGATGGGGTCATCGAGGCTGGGCGTGTCTTGGTCGAGAAGCTCATCGATACCAGCGACAAGATATACGAGATCATCAGCAGCCTATTCGAGCCAAGCCTACCCAAGGACAGCGCTACATTGATGATAAGCAAAGAGAAGATCGATGAGGACGAGCCATGGGTGATAATTGACGCTATCCTTGTGAGCCTCAAGAACTGGGAGAAACAGTACAGCGCTGACATTGTGAACGCCACACGCCCAATCAACGACAGCGTAGAGACCGTAGTACAGCTAAGCAGACGCAGAGGCAGCCTCAGCAGCCTCCTAGGCGAGAAATATGAGGAGATAAGCAAGTTAGCTGAGCGGGTTGAGGCGAGAAACTTCAGCGCTGGTGATGAGAACCTGAGGGTTTTGAAGGTAATCCTCATCAGGGATACTATTTTGAATACTGTTGATGTGGTGGGAAAGATCATCGGTATCCTGTATTATCATATCAAGGACTTGGAGTTCAACATCAACCTACTGCTTCCACGCGAGGATTATGAGTGGAACAGGAACCTCACCCTCACCGAGCGTATGAGCCAGAGCTTGGATGTAATTAATAATTATGAGCAGTACAGGATTGATGAGCTCATCAGCCACCTGTACCGTGTCTTGAGCTACATAGATGAGGCGGTAGACACCATCGAGTACTATAATGAGCGCAAGGAGATGCTTCTCAACTACCCTGTTTTCCAGAAGAAGATCACCAGAATCATCGAGGAAAAGGGCGAGGTAAAGCTGGATGAGCTTGGGGTATCAGAGAAATATGGCAGAGAGTACCTCAAGATGTACCTTAGGACAACTTATAGCCCGTTGATGCTGGAGGAGACCGCTGATAGTCTGAGGAGGAGCCGATGATGCCGGCGATAAAGGGGCGTCTTGGGGACAGGAAAAACGCCACCATAGAGCTTGAGGATAGGCAGATCAAGATAGTAACCAAGGGCGGGTTTTTTGGGGGTAAATCGGAGAACCATGTTATCAGTCTTGATACGGTGTCCTCGATCATGCACGGGACTGGGGAGAAACCATACCCAGACGCCATGATGATAAAGATCGAGTCCTCTGAGGGTGAGGTATCTTTTTTCAGCATAAACAAGGAG
>CAZZFH010000402.1:0-2474 GCA_964653295.1 uncultured Candidatus Bathyarchaeia archaeon
GCCAGCGTCAATCCCTCCCCCATGAAGCTGAAGTGCAATAGCGGCGCCATATCGTTGCCCCGGGTTAGATCATCAACGAATGTCTCTCCCCAGAAACCCTCAATATCAGCGGCTTTCTCCCAATAGGGCGAGGGTCTACCCCATACCGGTACCAGTTCACAGGTCTCAGAAGCCATCTCATAAGCCTCAGGGAAATCCTGTCCATCATAGGGCATCGGTAATACGCCCATTAGGTATCCTCTGCTGGGCTCTTCTATTGTATCAACCGGTGTAATCACGGGTTTCTTGTATGCTACAAATATGTCTGCCTCGATTATCTTGCCATCCTCAATGTAGTGGTGGACAAAGTAGATGTTACCATGAGCATCCAAGTTGGGCTCTCCAGCGAAACTCGATACAATAAGCTCTGGAGCCGTCCATTCACCATCAACTAGCTTGGACCTGAATGTTCCCGGTGACCCCATGTACCATTTGTTTATCCAAAGCTCTGTTCCATCGGGTGAGAGATACGGGTAACCCTCATTATCTGGGCTGTTCACAGCCTCAATATTGTAGGGGTCTCCCCATCCGTCTCCCTCACGGTCAACTGCCCAGACATCCATACCTCCATGACCTTCTGCCTCTGTGCTGTGATAGTAGATGGTGTTCCCGTCTGGGGTGATATGTAACTCACCTACTACTACCTCGGTGTTCAATTCCTCACCTGCGTTCCTGATATCCACGACGCCGTCCTCTGTCAGTGTGCCGATCCAGAAGTCGATGCCCTTGTAGTTGCCCAAGCGGGCGCTGCAGAACCATATCTTCTCTGGACTCACATATGCGCAACCATCGAGGGACAATCCAAAGTTGATGAGATCAACCCTTGTGGCTTCACCCCATTCTCCGTCTACCTTCTCTGAGAACCATATCCCTGTTAATCCATCGGTTAATTGCTGCTCTGCGGGTATCGATGCGTCTGGTGTGAAGAAGAAGTAGAACTTTGAGCCATCAGGACTGATGAATGGGGAATCCTCTGCCCCCGCAGTATTTATCCCCCCAGATAGAATCACAGGATCTTCCCACAGGAAGATGTGCAACACAGGTGGATTGTTATCCAGTTCTGGGGTCATCTTGGTAGCGTTTGCCGGTATCTTGTCGTATCTCGTTATGGTTGGCTCGGGTTCCGGCTCCTCTGGCTCAGGGTCTGGTGTGGTCGGGTTCTCTGTTCCTTGGTCATTGGGAGTATCAGGCGTCTCATCTGATGGGTTTGATATTATTCCGATCGCTACGACTGCTACTACCAGTACGAGGACTACGCCCAGTATCATCTTCAACTTGGACAAATAAATCATTAAACACCCGTTACTGATTATACCTAAAAGAATTATTGAATAAATAAGTGAAAGAAAAAGGAAAATCGATGTTAAAGGCTCTTGAAGGCTTTCTTTCCCAGCTCAAAAGCCCTCATGTTCATCTCAAGGAACTGTGGCCTCAAGCTATCCTTCAGGGTCTCAAGGACGATTTCCTCGCTATAGGGTAGTAACCCGCTCTCAACGATGGACCCCAGCATTACTATGTTTGTTGTGATTGGGTCACCTGCTTCCTCAGCGATACCAGTAGCATCAAACAGGTGTATGTTCTCGGTTACCTGCTTCAGTAAATCTATGAGTTTGTTCATGTCTGGATAGGGCATCATACCGCTAACTACCTCGACTGGCGCTGTCTTACGGGTATTAATCAAAGCCAACCCGTCTTTCTTCAGATAGGTAACCCCTCTTCTCACTGCTTCTGCTGGCTCAAACCCAATCAGTACATCGGCTTCGCCTTTCCTGATCTGGGGGTTATTGGTCTCTCCACCGATCTGGATATGCCCCATCACTGGCCCTCCCCTCTGAGCCATACCATAAGTCTCACCGATCTTCACATGAAGACCAGCCTTGATAGCTGCCTCAGCCAATAGCCTCGATGCGAGCAGGGTCCCCTGCCCACCGACACCAGCTACAACAATTTTGAAGGTCGCCACTAGGACTCCCTCCTGCTGATGGCTCCAACTGGGCATACCTGTGCACAGCTATCACACCCCATACAGAGGGTTGTATCTATGCTGGCTTTTCGCTCATCCTCGTTCCACATCAACGCCGGGCACCCATATCCGCTAAGACACTGTTTACACCCGATGCATGCCTCCTGATTGACCTCATAGACTGGTGGTCTATTGGGGCGCATCTCGCGTACCGCTACCATGGCGCAGACTCTTCTGCTGATGACCATGGCTACTCCCTCGGCTTCCAGCATCCGTTTGAATGCAGCTTCCGCTGCCTCAAGATCATATGGATCAACTACCTCGACGTGTTTGACGCCTGAGGCTCGTGCGATATCCTCAATCATTATTGGGTCTACCTTGTCCCCTGTGGCTGTTCTACCCATCTGGGGGTTGGTCTGGAACCCGGTCATGGCGACGGCACCGTTATCCGCTACTACAATTTTAATAGGAG
>CAZZFH010000403.1:0-2472 GCA_964653295.1 uncultured Candidatus Bathyarchaeia archaeon
ATCTGATTTAGGGTTAATAAAAATGAGGAATCACCCTTAAAATTAGTTCAGATTCCTCGTATAAATGTGAGGAATCACCATTAAAGTTAGATGTCCAGTATGACACCTTGCAAAACCAAATGACGTTATTTAACCCCCTAAAACACCTAAAACACACAAAATCCTAGGAATAATCACCCAAAAAACGTGCGCACGCCATAAAACACCTTAAAACCTTAAGACTACCCTAAAAAACCTTAAAACATTAAAATAGATGACAAATATTAATATATAAAAGACTTAGACGAGAAGATGATTGAATAGCATGCCCAACCGAATGCGCTATCTCCCCCATGCCCTTACTGTGAAGGGGAAACAGGATCCCAAATTCCCGAGTATGCGTTCCTGTAAAGTGATAACCATGGGAAGATCACGTAGGAAAAGACGTAGGCGCAACCCGCCCCAGGAGCAGCCTGAGATGAATAAACGGCTGTTCAAAAAGGCTAAAGACAGGGTTAAGAATAGGAATACGAATTTGATGATGACACCGGTTTTGAATACGAATAATATTCAATAATGGTTTAAAAAATTGAATGAGAATGGTTAACTCTGAAGCCTATTCATGGCAGCCCTCGTAGCTTCCTGCCATGTCTCTAACATCTTCGATATGATATTCTCCGCTATGTATCGCTTGGTTCCCGCCTCGTCGTACTTTGCGGAGTAGATGCGTCTATGGCCGCCCTTTCCCGTGATCTCATTGTAGGTCAGCAAGCCCTCGTCGACCATATGATTCAGGAAGTTGATTATGGATGCTCGGCTGATGGTGCGTTTTCCCATGAGGTCCCGGTTCACGTTCACCCAGACGTCGCGGCTGCTCGCGCCTCCGCCGTCCAGACTCCATAGGTACCTGAGGGCTACCTCCTGGTAATCCTTCACAACGGTTCTGAAACCCTCTTCTTTAATGTCGAATGTAACTATCTTAATCACCTATAGCTTTGAGGGGTTATGTTTTATTTAAAGTTTAATATCGGTAAAAGAAAGGCATGCACTTTTTAGTAATCTATTTTCCTGATTTATAGGGGTATCTTTCATATTGATGATCTCCAATATTTCTTCGGTGATAATAGTAAACGTTTTCAGATTCTAATAATATCTGAAATTTAATCGATTATAGACTCTTTTTCTAACGGGAAAAACGGAATTATTAATTCGGTTATTTAATCTAATGTAAAATTTTTTAGGATAATCTATATCACTATATCGATTTTACTCGTTCATAATCCATTTTAAGGGGTATAAAATTTATACATGTAACCGTACCGGTAATGCAGGTATAAACCCATGGAGTCGAGCTTAGAAGTTAAAGAACATCTGGTTGACCTCGTGAAAACATACTCAGTCGGGAGAAACCAGAACTCGCTTGTAGTATCCATCCCTAAGGAGGCTAGGGAGGCCCTGGGGATCAAGGCACAACAGAGGCTCCACGTCAAAATCGATGACAAGGGCCGATTAATCTACGAACCTATTTGAGGTGAAGGTGGTTGAAAGCGAAACTTCGTTTGGCCTCTTGGATCGCATTCCTCATTTCAACGGCTGCAATTGCTATGGGTGGTATAGAAGAAATTCTATACCATACAGATAAAGGAGTTCTTATCGTCTACGCCGGATTCATCGGTCTCGCCTTATCCGGGTTATTCATGACTATTGCGTATGGTGAACTCACATAGTTGTTTTTTTGGGGACCGTGCAGGCAAGTCACGGTTCATGCGCCATTATATATTCCCTTATTTTTATTGAACCTAAACACTAGCAATTTTATGGTGTCCGCATTCATCGCACCACCAGGTTGGTACATTGCCTTGAATCCCGTAGCGAATCTCGCCGCCGCATTTCGAGCAAATAGGGACCATGCCGCCACGCGTGAACATTATCGCCGGTCTTTTTGGGCCCAAGTTAAGGACGAGCGAGTCGCTAAACAATGAGAAGTTTTTAGTGCCCTCTACCCTAATGTCCCAATAAGGACCCGAAGGAGTCTCCTCAAGCAGGGTCAACGTTATTCTATCCGCTCTGGTTTCCTTTCCGCAAAAAAGATCGTGAAAAAGAGTGTGAACGCGCTCAATAAATCCCGTCTCTTTCACGAGTCTAACCCCTCAATAAACTTCAAGGTACTGGTCGAGAGACTCCTTGATGTTGATTCTCAGACTGTGGATGTTCTTTACGTATATTGTTGCTGAAGTTGTCTCATCTAGGCAGTGTATAAGCCACTTGCTCCATTTCAACGATGGTTCATCAAGTTTGTTGGATCCGCTGTCGTAGCCTACGGCTATTATCCAGGGATCTATCTGTGCTATCCTTCCTGCGAAGAGAGGCGTGAACTTTATGATTGGCTCGACACAGATCACCCTCAGATTCTCAGGTTTATGCTTTTTCACCCATTCCATATCATCCAGCCTGATCAAGGGAGATGGAGCGTCACTGACCTTGCCGAGTACA
>CAZZFH010000404.1:0-2458 GCA_964653295.1 uncultured Candidatus Bathyarchaeia archaeon
AGAACGGCATATTCAGACCCGACTTTGCTAACATCGAGGCGGCCATCACCCCCAAGACCAAAGCAATCCTGTTCTGTACACCCGACAACCCGACGGGTACTGTCTGGACAAAAGCAGAGCTTGAAAAACTCGCAAAACTCGCCGTAAAACATGACATCATAGTCATCAGTGACGAGATTTACACCGAGTTCATCTGGAGCGGTAAGAAGCACAACACCATCATCGATCTACCCGGCATGTGGGAGAGGACTTTGGTGCTTATGAGCTTCAGTAAGACCTTCGCATGGACAGGTTGCCGTGCAGGATACATCATCGCGGGCCCAGAGCTGATGAAGCTGGTATCCGCTGTACCTGTAGGTATTTGCAGCGTACCTGTGCCTTTCCAGAAGGCAGCCGTCAAAGCGCTAGAGCAGGGATGGGACTTCGTCAAGATGATGAGGGGCGAGTACGAGAAACGTATCGACTACATGACCAAACGGCTCAACGAGATCGATGGCATCAAATGCGCCAAACCCGAAGGCGCGTTCTACATGTTCCCCGACGTCAGCAGCTTCGGATTACCCAGCATGAAGTTCGCTATGGAGTTCTTCATGAAGGAGAAAGTCCGCTGTGCACCAGGCTCAGGTTACGGTGAGGCAGGCGAGGGACACATCAGGTTCGCGCTCGTTAGGCCAGTAGAGGACCTAGAGGAAGTCTGTGTAAGGCTCGAAAGGTTCGTAAAGAACCTGCCACCACAGGCACCCCCAACAGTACCCTAAATTCTCCACCTTTTTTCGATTTATTTATCAAGATAGCCTACATCTTTTGGGTGTATGAAAAGATTAGAAGTCATCGACTCTGAGCGCTGCGTGGGCTGCCAATTATGCATGTTCGCGTGTAACAGGCGTTTCGGGGGAGGTGGATTAGCAAAGTCCGCCATTAGAGTGCGTTCAACAGGCGGCGTGGAAAGAGGTTTTGTAGTTATAGTTTGTAGGGCTTGTCAGGACCCGCCATGCCTGAAGGTATGCCCAGTAAATGCTTTAAGTTATAGGAAAGGTGGCGGGGTATTACTTGATTCCTCCAAATGTATTGGCTGTGGGAACTGTGTTGATGCCTGCCCTATTGGGGCTATTTTCTGGGATAGTGAGAGTAATAAGCCGGATATCTGTGTTCACTGTGGCTATTGTGTGGATTATTGCCCCCACGAGGTATTGGAGATGAGGGAGGTAGAGGCATGAATCAACTTACAAAAGTATTAAACGTTGATTTATCCACGAGGAGCTTCAAGGTTGAGGACCGTGGAGACTTATTCCAGCATTATCTAGGAGGCTCAGGGATAGGAATAAATCTTCTAAACGAGAACTGCCCAGAGGGAACAGACCCCCTTGGACCAGATAACCCGATAATATTCGCAGTGGGTCCCCTAGTGGGGCTTTATCCACTTGCATCGAAAACTGTGGCTATGTTCAAGTCCCCCCTCACTGGGAATCTTGGTGAGAGCCACGCGGGGGGAAGAAGCGCGGTAAGCATCAGATCAGCGGGATATGGCGCCATCGTCATTAAGGGTCAGAGCGAGTCCCCTGTTTATCTCAGCATTACGGGTGACGGGGTTAGGTTCAGGGATGCCTCTGGGTTCTGGGGCGTCGTCAACAGCGTGACTGTTGGCAGGATTGTACGTGAGCTTGAGACGGGTTCAGGTATCAGGACCATTATGCGTATCGGTGGCGCCGGTGAACGCATGGTAAAATACGCCTGTGTGACCACTGAGACTTATCGTCACTTTGGGCGTCTCGGTTTGGGCGCTGTTTTCGGGAGTAAGAAGCTGAAGGCTGTATGTGTTTCAGGTAATCACAGCGTTGATGTGGCTAATGTGGGTCAGTACAGGGAGACCTATGATGAAATCTATAAGAAAGCCGTGGATTCACCTTTGATGAAGAAATACCATGATTATGGCACGGCGGCAAACATCATACCACTAAACATGCTCAAAGGATTACCCACAAAGAACCTCACCGCTGCATCGGACCCAGAAGCTGAGAATATATCGGGTGAGCGCCTCGCTGAGGAGTATCTGGGTAGGAGAATAGCTTGTGCCCATTGCCCTGTGGCTTGTATTCATATCGCGGCTCTTCGTGAGCCCTATGAGAAGGAACTCTTCTTCTACAAGACCAAGATGATCCCCTATGACTATGAACTCATCTATGGGCTGGGCTCAATGCTGGGTGTATTCGACCCGGAGGGCATGCTTCAACTCATCGAGGAGGTAGAGATATTCGGTTTAGACGCTATGAGCGCGGGTGTTGTTCTTGCTTGGGCGACAGAGGCTTACATGAATGGCTTGATCAATAGTGAGGATACTCTGGGGCTCGACTTCAAGTGGGGTAACACCGAGGACTATCTACAGGCAATCGAACACATCGTGAAGCAGCCTAACATGTTCTATGAGGCTTTGGCTTCGGGTGTAGAGATCGCCTCTGAG